>DSBE01000191.1 GCA_011053085.1 Chloroflexota bacterium | reverse complement strand
TAGTCCAGATACTGCGGTTGTAGAATGTGCCGACCATGATCAAAATCGGCAGCAGTGGCAGCAGCATATTAATCTCCGTGATGCGCTGAATGAGGTCATCCACAAGGCCGCCATACCAAACACCCATGGCAGCGATCAGCATGGTGATAATGGTGGTGCCCAGGGATGCCACCAGGCCAAACACCAATGCGATCGGGGTTCCCCATAACAACGGCAGGGTGAGATCGCGGCGGCGGTGGTCGGTGCCCATGCCATGCACCTGACCATATACCACCAGTTTGGCTTCAAAATCAGAACCCTCTTCAAACACAATCCCATCCACATACAGGCGGTAAGTGCCTTTCAGCGAGGTGGGCGGGTCTGATTCAGGCACAGCAAACAACGCCACTTGCGGGGAAAGGCCTTCGGGCAAACGCCGTGCCAGGCGATTGTCCTGGTCAAAGCGGTAACTGCCGGCCGGCGCAAGATCGGTGTCACTCATGCGGAATTGACGCCCATCCGGGGTTTCCCAGGTCATCGACACGAACGGATTTTTTTCCTCGTAATCTGCGGTGAAAAAGACGATCATTTCCTGCGGGAATCCATCATAGGGATAGTCAAATTCAAAGACCATACCGATGTCCCACATGTCTGTGCCCACTTCTTCTACATCTTTTTCAATGCCATCTTCCTCAAGGGCCGAATTGATCACGATGGTTTCCGGTTTCTTATCAGGGGTGAACCAGTTGGTCCAGACCGGACGAGCTGTACGGGGCGTCTCGCCCCACACTTCTTCGCCACCACGCCAAAGGCGAACGGCTTCATCATACGGGATAGCAAATAATGTATAAACTGACAATGCCACCAACATGAGGATTAACAAAATACCCGCAATGGCTGATGGATATTGCAGCAATTGTCGAAAACTGCGAGTAAGTGCTTTCATGCCTTAGGACCTCCACTTCCCACACGCACCCGCGGGTCTACCAGGGCGTAGATAAAATCAAGTAAGAAAACGGTCACACCCAGCAAATAGGCATAAATAACCGTGGAGCCAATAATGACTGGTGAGTCATACAAACCCACCGCGCGGTAGAGCAGACGCCCTAAACCCGGCCAGTTGAATACCGTTTCCAAAATGATGGCGCCCTGCCACAAGCCAATCAACATCAAAGCAAAGGTGGTGATGATATTGGGCAGCGTGGGCCGCAGCACATAGCGACGTTCCACTTCACGAGCAGAAAGGCCTTTGGCGCGTGCCAGTTCCACATAGTCTTCCATCGAAAAGATCAAGAAGAAAGTACGCCAGCCATACACACTGGCGAAGAAACCGCTGATCAACCAGGCTGAAACCGGCAGAACCATGTGCCGCAGCAGACTGAGCGCATATTGCAGGGTGTCATCCGGCGGCGGTGCTTTCACCATACCGCCAAAGGGCAGCACACCCAGAATAGCGGCAAAAAGCAGCAGCAAAAAGATGCCGTAGAACCAGGCCGGTGCCGAGGAGGTCGGCGATAAGCCGATTACGATCTTGTCGATCAAATTGCCATAATTCCTCGAAAGATACAGCGCAAAGAACAGGCTGATAAAGAACAAAAGCATATTACAGGTCGTCATCAATAATAAGGTCGGTGGCAGCCGCTCCAGGATGATGTTTTTCACCAGCCTCGATCCGCTGTCACTGGTCATAAATTGCGACCTGCCTAAATTCAAGGTCAAAGCGTTGCCTAAGAAAGAAAAACTGCGGTAGATGAAAGGACGGTCTAAGCCGAGACGGTCTATTTCCACCTGCACCAATGAATCAATCAAGTCAGCGCGCTGCTGGGCAGTCAACGTTTTATTTTCCGGATTCAAGGTAACAGAAATAGAGATGGACTCTCTCAGCTGCCCTTTAATGATCTCATCTACATAGCCCCCCATTTGCGCAATGAGAATGGTCAAGTACATACCAATCGCCACCGCGATGAACAGTGTGAACAATTTGATAACGGTATAACGCAATAATTTTAAGAAATTATTGGGTGCCTTCTGTTGGGCAACAGGCTCAACACCTGTGTCAACTGTGATAGAACCTTCGGTCATCAGAAGACCTCGCTTTCTAAGAGGATTTTTAACTGCGTCTGTTAACTATGCTGGGGGCGCGGCGTCCGCCCCGCCCCCAGCGATAAGTATACTACAAGGTTACGAACAGATTACTCGACAGTCACAAAGGTGATCGCGTCAGTGCTGGGAACAGCCAGGAGTTTGGAAACCACCACCACCTCAATGGAGTTGGAGCCAGATTCCAATTCAGCAGTCTGATCAGCAGTGAGCACGATCTCCCACCAACCATCTTCCACTGCCACAGCCTCACCGACGAACGCGACTTCGTTCTGGGCATTCAGCACCAGGAAGGTCACATTCTCGATATCAGCCATAGCATAGGGAGCGCCTTTGAAGCTCACAAGCACGTCATACACGGCTTCATCGCCGATGGTTACGCGGCTGGGGCCATCCAGTTCGACTTCCGCAATGGCGGCTTCAGAGAAGCGGCTCCATTTGGAGGACAGATCAGGATAGTTCAGCGAGCGGCTCAAAATGACGGTGCCTTCCACGGGGAACGCGCGCTGCAGGAAGTAAGGGCCGGTACCAACCCAGAAGTGACCATAGCGGCGATGCCACTCGGTCAGGTTGGCGATACGGGCGTCCACTTCTTCAGCGGTCACGTACTGACCCAGGGTAGGTCCGTAAATGGTGAAGCCGGGGGTTTCCGCAGCCAGTGCGGTCCAGGCATCTAACTGACCCTTCAAAGAGTCAATGGTCGGGCCGGCAATGTAGCTCAGCCACTCAGCTTCCAAGGCGTCAGCCTTGGCAGCGGTGAAGGCGGCTTCGCCAGCAGCTTCCGCCAGCAGGCCGAGGGTCAAAGCATGCCAGGAACCCTGGCCCTGTGCGTAGTAAGGCCACCAGGTGCTGATGCTCAGTTCAGCGTCCATCTGGTAAGAATCAGCCCAGGTTTCGATGACCAGGGGGTTCTCGGAGACGATCCTCACGCCTTTGAAGGCAGACATGAAGGCATTGAAAGAACCAACCTGGGCGGGATCATAGTAGGGGCTGGCTTCTTTGGCCTGATCGAAGGTCAGGATCATGCCCATGACAACGTCAGCGATCGAGAAATTGCTGCCATCATGCCATTTGACCGTGTCATACAGGTCAGCAGGATAGTAGACAGTGCTCTTACGCACGGCGGTCACAGGACCTTCTTCAGCAACATATTCTTCGCCGGCTTCTTCAGCAGCGGCCTGTGCGGCGGCAGCATCCAGAGCGGCTTTTTCAGCCACGGTGATGAAGCGCTGTTCAACGGCATCCCAGTCAGCCCAGGCGTCGTCAGGAACAACGATCTCATCTTCAAATTCCAGGCTCACCCAGTCAAGGGTCTGGAAGACCGGCAGGCCAGTCTCTACAACCACTTCAGCCCGCTCAATGCGGTTGGGCAGTGCCAAACCGGTGAAGGGATCAGGAATGGTCGCCTGTTCGCCGGTGCCGCGGATGGGCATCATGTCATAGATCCAGTTGGTGCCTGCGATCGGGTTCCAGGGCTCGGTCAAAATGCTGGGCATACCGATGGTCATAGAACCACCCTCTTCGCCAGCAAACTGAATGGTGTAACCCCACAGGTTGGAGCCAGCCACACCACCGTACAGGTCAGCGGCTACTGCCACTTCGGTGCGTTTGGGGGTAATGGCAGCACGGTCAGCCAGGAAGACACGGTTTGAATCTTCCATGTGCAAAACCAGCGCACGCGCCATCATTTCTTTCTTCTCTGCGATGCTCTTGAAATCACTGTTCATCAAGCGCTCGGAAAGCTCATAGAATTCAGGATCGTTCTGATACGCCTGCCACAGGGCATAAGGAAGGCCCATGTCAGTGTAGAAGAAAGCAAAGTTATCAGCCAGGTTGCGAGGAACCTGGGTGGTGATCCAGCCACCGGTGTAGAAGTGGAACAGGCCATCAGCAGGATTGCCGCCGATCCAGATCGGTGAGGCTTCGCCAGAGGTCTTGTAGTCGCGGGTCACGGTGAAACCAACGTCTTCCAACTGGTTGGAAACATAGTCACCAATGTCGCGGCGTTCGTCTTCAATACGGATCAAGCCGATGATATTGACGGGTTCGCCTTCGTAATTCCACTTGCCGTCGACCAGCTCAGCACCCAATGCTTCCATTTCGGTGGTGATAATTTCCTGGGCCAATTCTTTGTTGTAGGCGTATTTCAATTCGAGGGTACGAATTTCAGCAGCCAACAGCGCGGAGTCGCTCGAGAATTTGTTCAGGGTCGTCCAGCGGGGAATGCCCAAACCACCCATGATCTCCTGCGTGATGTAACTGCGGTCGATCAGGTAGTTCATGGCTTCGCGAATCTTCGCCACAGCGAAGGGGTTCAGGGTGCCATTGTCAAAGACAGGGCCAACGGGGTTGAAGGTAATTTCGTTGTAGGAGCCAGAAGAGCGATAGAAATCGATGTTCTCTGAGGCGTCCACTTTGGCCGCGATCTCGGGGTTAGAGATGGTGAATGCAAACACATCAATGTCGCCAACCTCAAGGCGGTTAATCGCTGCATCAGACGAGGGCTCCTCGATGATGACGATGGTGTCGAGCCAGCCGCCGGTGCGGGTGCTGACAGGAACTTCCACGACAACTTCGCCGGGTTCTTCGCCTTCAGCAGGCACTTCGACTTCAACCTCTTTGATGACTTCAACTTCTTTGACGACTTCAACTTCTTTCTCAACTTCAACAATTTCTGTGATCGTTTCGGGTTCCTGGCAGGCGCCCAGCGCAAGGCTCAGCACCAAGATCAGACTAACCCACAAAAATACGGTTTTTTTCATTATAGTTCTCCTCCAATAATGAGTAACTTATTTGAAACTTAGTTGGATACGATAAATGAGTAGACTTATATTGATTCTTTTCTTCCGAGATTTCACCTCCTGGAACGAACGAATACTATTCATTTGACAAGTTTTGGAATTTTGCTAGAAACATAGAAAGTTGTCATTGATAGATACCAACATCAGCATAGCACTGCGTGCTACAGCTGAATTTCCAATTTTTATAACATGAACTGAATGTTTC
>DSBE01000395.1 GCA_011053085.1 Chloroflexota bacterium | reverse complement strand
ATGGTGGCGGGTTCTGCGGTGCCTCCGGCGTAAATCCCCCAGTTTTTGTAGTAGGCGCCATCCGCTAACAATGCCGAGGAGATGAATCCAGGTTTGTCGTCGGCGGCAACCACCGCCGCGCCTGCACCGTCACCATAGAAGAAACTGAGTACATCGTGTTTGTAATCTGCCAGACGGTGCATTAAATAGGCGCCGATGACAAGGATATATTTAAGGTTGGGGTTGGTGGCAATGAAACCCGCGGCGATGGCAAGGCCGGTGGGGAAACTGGCGCAGGCACAGCCGACGTCGAACGTGCCGGCGTTTTTGGCACCTAATTTCTCCTGTACGACCACCGAACAGGCGGGGGTGATGTAATCAGGCGAATCAGTGCCCAGAATGATCATGTCCACCTGGTCAGGGGTGATGCCGGCATCTTTGAGGGCATCTTTGGCAGCTTCCACCGCCAGGTCAGATGTCGCCCAATCTTCGGGGGCATAGAAGCGGGTTTTGATGTTACTGCTGGCTTCGAATTTGCCCACCACCTCTGCCAGTTTTGGGCTGACTTCATTCATCCAGCCGGCAAAGGTTTCATTGGTAATTTCATGTTCGGGCAGGTATCGTCCGGTGCCGATAATGGTTGCATAACGTGACATAGGTTACCTCTGTTTTGACTTGCGTATCTGTTGTTAGGTAATAAATGATCAGGTGCCAAGCACCATACCGCCGTCGACGCTCAGCGCGGCGCCGGTGATGAAGGAAGCTTCGTCACTGGCAAGCCAGGCGTACAGGTTGGCGACATCGGCGGGAACACCCATGCGCTGCAGGGGGGTTTTGGCAGCCAGGCCTTCAAGAATCTTCTCAGGCATTTTCTGCACCATCTCAGTGAGAATGAAGCCGGGGCAGACGGCATTGACACGGATCTGGTAGCGGCCAAGTTCGCGCGCCCAGGTTTTGGTCATGCCGATCACGGCAAATTTGGTGGCTGCGTAATTGGTCTGGCCGAAGTTGCCATACAACCCGACGATGGAGGAGGCATTCAAAATGACGCCGCCGTTTTGTTTGATCATCTGGGGGGTGACAGCCTGGGCGCAATTGAACACGCCTTTCAGGTTGACATTGATTACCAGGTCAAAGTCTTTTTCTGACATCTGGCTGACCACTTCGCCGTCTTTGAATTTGACGAACAGGCCGTCGCGGGTGATGCCCGCGTTGTTGACCAGTACATCGACACGGCCGAATTTGGCGATGACATCATCCACCCAGGCCTGCACGGCTTCGCGATTGGTGACATCCACCTGGTAAAAGGTGACATTGCCGCCCAACTCTGCGACAGTGGCATTGCCCTGTTCTTCGTTGACGTCACAGATGATGACCGTGGCGCCTTCCTCTAAAAATTTTTGGGCGGTGGCTTTGCCTATGCCGGCCGCGCCGCCGGTTATCAAACAAACTTTTTCTTTGAGATGCATTTTGATACTCTCCTTGATTTGATATTCTCAGGCACAAAACCAGACACATAAAATGATGATTTTATGCAAACCAAGAATATCACGCCGGCATTACAAAGCGGTTACAAGCTGGTTACAAAGCCCGTGAATATTTTTCGCTTACTGCGAATTGATCAGACTCTCGTATAGTTCTGAAATTTTCGCGGTGGGAGGTGTGCCGAATATGCGCTGGTAGGTGTCTTCGCACTGCTTGTAAACATTTCGGGCCATAGACAATCGCCCCAGGCGCGCGAAAATGACCATCTGCTGGCAATAGGCAGACTCACACAGCTGGTCGGCTGACAGCACCTGATAGGTGTATTGCAGCGCCTGCTCAAGTTTATTCTGTTCAATGAGTTTGTTGATCAGCTTTTCGGCTGCCAGCAGGTATTGCTGGTGGTAATATTGTTCTTCAACGACCAGCCACTCTTGCATCAAAGCATCGGCGAAGTAACGCCCACGGTACAACTCCACCGCGTTTTGCAGGCCGGAGAGTTGATCGGTGCTGGCATCGTGCATGAAGACATCTGTGTCCACTATGATGTGAGCGGCAGGATTCAGGCGGTACAGTTCCTGCCGGCGCGCAACAAAAAAGGGTTGGGCGCCGCGCGGCCGTTCTGGCTCCAGCACCTGGTTGAGCTGGTTGAATACTACCTTGAGGTTGTTGGCGGCAGTATCCGGTTGGGTATCGGGCCAGAGTATGGCCAGGACCTGGTCACGCGAGAGCCATTTGTCGCGGTTCGCCACCAGCAGCTGGAACAGTTGGCGCGCTTTTTCTCGTTTCCAATCCGTGTTGTCAATCACCTCGCTGCCGCGCCAGGCAGAGAACACCCCAAAGGTTTGCACCCACAGGCTGTAGCCGGGATGGTAGGCTGCTTCGTCTGGCGGATAGTCGCGCAGCAGTGACGAAAGATAGGGAGCTTCGATGTGGTTCTCACGGGCAGCCAGCAGCAGGGGCAGGAGCAAGGAGCGGTCCTTCAAGCCCAGGTAGGTTTCCTTTAACAGGAGGTAATCGTAGTGATGTTCGCGTACCATGGGGATGAGTTTCTCAAGGTAGGAGAAAGCAGTGTTCTCGAAGTGCTGGTGCCAGGCATTGATCGCCAGCCACATGCGCACCACAGACAGGAGGTAGGTGTCCTTCAATGAAACTGCCATGGATTCTGCGGTGGTGAGTGATTGGTTGGCCTGTTCATAGTGCCCGGTAAGCACCTGTCCGGCGCCCAGCGATAGGTGGATCAACAGGCACATCCAGCGGTCACCGGCTTTCTGGGCGATTTCGAGTGCTTCATCCGCCATCTGGCGGGCTTCCTCAATACGATCGGAGTAGCCCAGCGCGCGGCATTTGCCCCACAACGGTTCAACGTGGATGCGGACGACATCGATTTTGTCAATGGCTTGCTGATAATAGTCCAGCGCCTGGTCAAATCCTTTGGTGTTCCAGGGATGGTGATAGCGCAGCTGCAGGGCATGCCCCAGGCGCATATAGCCAACAGATTGGACAAAGGTGGATTGTAGTTTTTCACCGATGGAGATACCGCGGCGGGCATAGAACTCGCATTTCTCGATGTCTCCGATGGTGGCATAAAAAAGAGAGAGCAGCAGGGAGGCTTCACGGTGGAAGCGCTGCGGGCGGGTGAGATGGGCCGGCAGCTGCTGGTCGTTCTCGCGTTCAGACAGCAGTGCTATACCTTCGTGAATGCGGCCGGTGCGCAGCAGAATGCGTGCCTGGATCAGATCGGTTTCATCATCGAGTTCTCTGCGCAGCTGACGCGCTTGCGAAAGCAGGCTTTCGGCGCCGTCAGGGTTGCCGAGGTTTAGCTGGTTTTCAGCAGCCAGCACCAGCAGATCGGCGTATTGCTGGGGGTTCTCTTTTGGGTTGAGCAGCTTGAGGGCATCCTGCAGTAGCTGGTCGGCATTCACCGGCCTGATGGTGTCCAGATAGACCTGCGCCTGACCGCGCAACGCCAGGCTCACGCCATAGTCGTTATTGGCGCTGCGGTGCAGGCGTTGACTGGCGTGGTAGTATTCAAGGGCGGGGTCGAAATCGGTGCTGAGGCGGTATATCTCGCCCAGCAGATAATTGATATAGGCCAGGTTTTTGCGCAGGGTCTCCGGAATGGCTTGTATCCAATAACGCACGGTTTCCTGACGGCCGTCACGGATCATGCTTTCACCGATGTTCTCCAATACCTGGCTGATCTGGCGGTAATCACCGGCAGAGATCAGGTGGAAGAGAGCCTGCTCCCAATATTCGTGGGCGGTGAAGTAACTGGCGATCTTGCGGTGCAGTTCGAGGGCTTCATCGCTATTTTGCTGCAAACGGTTCAGCAGAAATTCACGGAAGATCTGGTGATAGCGATAGACGCCTGGCCTCAATTCTTCGATGAACATGCCGGTGTTGTTCAATCTGCGCAAGATTTCGTCGCTCTTATCACTGGTCAGCAGGAAGTCACAGGTACTGCTGTCCAACCGCGAGAGGATGGAGGTGCGCAGTAAAAAACGCTGGGTGGCAGGATCAAGGCGGTTGAGGACTTCCTCCGCCAGATATTCAAACAGGGCGGCATGTGAATCACGCTGGTTTTCGAGCACATCCAGAATGGTCATGCCGGGGTTGCTGCGCAGGGTCTGCCAGATCATCTGCAGGCCAATGGCCCAGCCCTCGGTCTTTTCAGCCAGGTGCTCAATTTCTTGCGGCGAGAGTTCCATGTGGTATTCCACGGAAAATAACTGGTGGATCTCTTCGGGCGTGAAGGCGAGTTCTTCTTTGCCGATTTCATAGACGGTGTCTTTCACCCGCCAGCTGTTGAGCGAGGGCAGCTGGATGGGGTGACGGCTGGCGAGGACCAGGTGCAGGTTGGGCGGCAGGTTCTCCACCAGCCAGTTGACCATCTGGGTGATTTCTGTGATGTCGCGCACGCGGTGGAAGTCATCCAGGATCAACAGGGCGGGGGTGGTGATGTGGGTGGCGGCGGCGTTAACCAGCGCGATCAGGGCTTCCATCTGGGTGGCATCGGGCATATCGAGAATGCGCAGGGCTTCATCGCCGATGCCTTCTTTGTGCTGATTAAAGGCGGTGAAGAGCTTGGCGAGGAACAAGGTCGGGTCGCGATCAGTACCGGAGATGGTGAACCAGTAGACGGGGGCGGGCTGGGTATGGACGAAGGAGATGATGGCGGTACTTTTGCCATATCCGGTGCCAGCCTGGATCATGGTTAATGGATAGGTGAGTGAGGTCTTTAATAAGGAAGAAACACGCTCGCGAATGAGGACATGGCTGCGCTGGGCGGGCGGGTTGACCTGGCTGAGGATGATGAGGTTGCGAATTGACATGGTGGTTGACAGGTCCGCTGCTTCGGTGGTTGGCGGGTGAGGCCGGGCGGACTGGGGTTAATTATACCGGACAAAGCGTTGAGGTTGGTGGTTCAATGGCGGGGTTGGTCCAACCCGTACACCTGCTGGTAGTCGTAGATAGATGCCTGCACGACCTGGTGTGGGCAGATATCAATGACATCGAACACCTGCCGCATGTCTTGATCGAACGCCTGACGCATTATTTCAAGACCTACAAAATGATCGAAGGCGAAGAGGAAGCAACCTTCGTCAACCAGGTCTACAGCGTCGACTATGCCCACCAGGTCGTGCAGGCATCTATCTACGACTACCAGCAGGT
>DSBE01000180.1 GCA_011053085.1 Chloroflexota bacterium | reverse complement strand
GTTCAATGCGATGCCGCATGCCTATGATCTGGTTAGTCTGTTCCCACTGTCGTAATTTGTGGAATTGTTCGATCACCATTTGATTGGCACGGTCACCGATAGCGTGTACTGCCAGCGAGAGGTGGCGTTGAGCGGCTTTTCTTGCGATTTGTTGAAAATCATCTGGTTCTATCAGTAACATGCCAAGGTTGTCACTATTTTCATAGGGAGAGATCATGGCGGCGGTCTGCGTTCCGAGAGCGCCATCGGCGAATAATTTTATGCCGCCAAAAGTAAGGTGCTGCGAGCCGAAGCCAGTATGGAAACCGGCAGCTATGATATCGTCAATTGATTCGACTGGGAGGTATTTTAAAACACGTAAACGCAGGTCGTGGTCGTGTTCCAGTGATTGCAGCACGGAAAAAGCATCCAGTCGATCGAAATCATGCACGCAGGTGATGCCTCGTGAAAAAAGATCCGTTTGCGCTTTTGACAAAATATCTTTCACTTTGGCTGTGGAAAATTCTGGAAGTTTCTCACTGATAAGCGATACAGCTGATTCATACAAAAGGCCGTTCAGTTGGCCATTCTCATCTTTTCCGAGTACTCCGCCCTCAGGGGCAATCGTGTTGTCATGTATCCCGCAGCGCATCAAAGCGCAACTATTCACCCAGGCGCCGTGCAAGGACTTATTGGTCAGGAAAACGGGGTGATCTGGGGCGATATGGTCAAGTTCCTGGCAGGTGCCAATACCTTCGGGCCAGAAGTGGTGGTTCCAGCCATGGCCGAGGATCCATTCGCCAGCCGGGGTGTTTTTCACTGCCTGTTCAATTTTCTCCAGACAGTCTTTTTTTGTAGATGTTTCGCAATTGATCAGCGAGAGGCTTTTGGCGAAGTGCAGAAGATGAATATGGGCATCGGTAAAGCCCGGTAAAACTGTCTGTTGATTGAGGTCAGTAACCTCTGCAATGGTTGAGAGGCCAGTAAAATCCCTATTCAAACCCACTGCTGCAATTTGGTTGCCGCATAGCAACATGGCATCCGCAACCGGCTGAATGGCGTTGAAGGTATATATCCGGGCATTGGTAATCAGGTGCATTAATCACCCTCACGTTTCACCGATAATCTGTCCCACCAGGCCGTTTAATTCCTCATCGGAATAATAATAGATCACAATGGAGCCACCGCCTTTTGATCCAGATTGTTTCAACTGCACGCGTGTGCCTAATTTGGATTGAAAGCGATCCTGCAGATCGATCAATTCGCTGGAGAGGTTTTTCTTCGCCGTGCTTTCGGTGCGACTACCGTTCATTTTTCGGATCAACGATTCTGTCTGTCGCACAGTCAGTTCGTTGCGAATGATAGTAGCCAGCGCGGCTGCTTGCGCCTGAGGGCTATGCAGCCCGAGCAGGGCTCTGGCATGTCCTTCGGTGATCTTTTCTTCCGCCAACGCCTGGCGGACGGACTCTGGCAAGCGCAGCAAGCGCATGGTATTGGTGATGGTAACGCGGTTCTTGCCTACACGCTGGGCAATCTCCTCATGCGACAGATGGAATTCATCTGCCAGGTGATGATAGGCTTCTGCTGTCTCAAGCGGTGTCAGGTCGGCTCTTTGGACATTTTCAATGAGGGCCAATTCCAATGATTCTTGTTCACTGGCTTCTCGCAGGATTACCGGTACGGTATCAAGTCCAGCCAATTGGGCAGCGCGCAGCCGGCGTTCGCCGGCGATATGCACATAATGGTTGGTTTGTTTTTCATGGGTGACGATTAATGGCTGTATGACGCCATGTTCTTTGATCGAATCGGCCAGTTCGCTTAGTTTATCCTGGTTGATGGAATGTCTGGGTTGGCGAGGGTTGGGAACAATATCAACAATGGAGACTTCCAGTGTGCCTGTCGGTTGATCATCCGTGATGATCTCTTCAGGTACTGGAATCAAAGCATCTAACCCTCTTCCCAATCCGCTTTTTCTTGCCATAATCAACCTCAATTATCCATTCGCTTGCTCAATTACACCCATTGTATATCATTTTCGTAGAAGCCATCTTGTTTTAGGAGCTCTTTTGCGAGGTCATGATAGGCGATTGCGCCGGTTGAATGGGGAGCATGGATGGAGATGGGATAACCATAAGAGGGTGCTTCAGCCAATCTGACTGAACGGGGGATGATGGTTGTGAATACCTTATCGCCAAAATATTGTTTAATATTTTCCACCACGTCATTGGCAAGGTTGGTGCGGCTGTCATACATGGTCAACAGAACACCGCGGATAGCCAACGATGGGTAAAGGGCGGCTTTGATCCTGTTGATGGTTTGCATCAACTGACCGAGTCCTTCCAACGCCAGGTATTCACATTGCACAGGAATGATGACGCCGTCTTTGGCGGCCAACAAGCCGTTAACGGTCAAAATACTCAAAGAAGGCGGGCAATCGATCAATACATAGTCAAACTGACCTTCTAACGAGTTAATTGCATTTGCCAGACGATACTCGCGTTCAGGCAAGGAAATCAATTCTACTTCTGCACCAGCCAGTGCAGGCGACGAGGGCACCAACGAAAGTTTCACTTTCGGGTTGTATAGGATGGTTTTAGAAATTTCTATTTGCCCCAGCAAGGTTTCGTAGATACCCCTTTTTACATCATTCTTGGTGATGCCAAGGCAAGAAGTGGCGTTTGCCTGGGGATCATTATCAATCAAGAGGACTTTTTTACCGTGCATGGCAAGGTAGGCACCCAGGTTGATGGTAGAGGTTGTTTTACCAACCCCGCCTTTTTGGTTGACGAATGTATAGAATTTGGTCATGCCGGTCAATTCCTCGCCTGCGTCAATTGGGCCAATGCTTGGTCTATCTCGTATGCTGTTGGTATGGATTCCAGGCCGCGGCGCAGCACAGAAAACGAGGCAAGCCGGGTCGCTATTTGCCCGGCAATGTGGGGAGAAGTGCCTCTCTGAAGCATAATGAAAAAAATGGTCGCAAAAATGTCACCAGCGCCGGTCGGGTCAAGTTCGGTCAATTCTGGCGCGTGACATCTATACATAGTGCCATCATGGTAGATACGAGCGCCATAAAATCCTTCGGTAACTGCCAGTATCTTGGAGATAGATGCCATGGTTTGGATGGCGTCCTCATCATAGCCAACATCCTCAACGCTGATCACAACGGCATCAGCATGCGGAAGATAGTCGCGTAGCCAGCCCCAGGGTATTGGGCGCACGATCTGACCCTCAACGGTACGCAGCCAGCCCTGCGGCGTCATGCCGATAAAGGCCTTCGGAAAATGAGAAACGGATTCAGGGGCAATATCGTGAAATATCGGTCCAAAGTGAATGATAGGAGTGTCAGACCATTGCGCAGGGATGCCACCCAATTGTAAAGGGTTACAGGTGTGTAATAAGTATTGGGTTCGTTTTTCCTCATGGTAAATGTTTTCGAAAGTCATCAATGAGGTTTCTATTTGCACTTTGCTCTGAATTGTTGAAAAAAAAGACGGTAATTGCGATTTGGTATAAGTAGTGTAAAGGGCAGTATCCAGGCCCATTGCCTGTGCGGTTAAACTTGCATAAGCAGCTGTACCGCCGATTTTGTCGCCCGCAGATGTTTTGTCGATTGTTAAGTGGCCGATACACAGATATTCTGGCTGATTAGAAGGAATCAAACTCGTTCTCCTCAATTAAATCATCTTCATCAAACTCGGCAGCTTCGGGTTGGCTTTCATCTGCTTCAGTATTGCTAGTTGGCAAAACTGATTCATCAAGGGCCTGGTCGGAAAAGGGAACGGTGGTTCCGCAGTTGGGGCAATTGTTCCAATCAGGCAGGAGATTTTCACCACAACTTTCGCAAACTTGTGTAAGCGGGTTGGAACAGTATGCACAATAATGCCAGGACGGTTTGGCTTGCCGCCCGCACTGGGGACAGATGTGGAAAGCGTCTACGGATTGCAGTAAGGCTTCTTCTTCGAGGGCGCTCAGGTAGGTTTCGGTAAAGGTGGATTTGGGACGGAGGATCAAATATATCAACAATCCCGGGAAGGAAAACAGGATAACAGATAGCACTGAGAGGACCTGAAGAAGCGGATCTTTGCTCCTCGCGCGAATATCGCGGATTGTCCAGATGACGAGACTGACCCACAGCGCAATGATGAAAGCAAGCGCAATTGCTGTTAGAATTACCAGGAGAGAATCAAGTGATGGTAGCATACAATGATCGCCCTTTCTGGGTTGAATTATAGCATGGCAAGCGGGCAGAAACGTAGGAAAATGTCGAAGCAAAGGTAGGTTTCAAGATGGCAAACTTGCAGGGTAACTATCGAATCATGGACATCACTGCTGATGAACGGCCACGTGAGAAATTGGCTTCCAGCGGAGCACAATCATTGGCTGAGGAAGAACTCCTGGCGATATTGTTGCGGACAGGGATTCAGGGTGAAAATGCGGTTGCCATGGGTCGGCGCTTACTGGATGATTTTGGCGGTATCAATGGCATTCACCAGGCGAGTTTTGATGAATTCTGCATGGCAAAAGGGGTGGGTCCTGCCAAGGCAGCTCAGATCAAAGCCGCCATTGAGTTAGGCCGGCGTTTGCAAGTGGTGACTGGTGAAGAACGGCCAACGATTTCATCACCACAGGATGTGGCCAGGTTGGTACAGTACGAAATGATGGGTTTGCCGCAAGAGCATTTGTGGGTGTTGCTTCTGAATACCAAAAACCAGGTTATCAGTTTACAGAAGATTTATCAGGGAACGCTTAATTCATCGACGGTACGTATCGCGGAATTGTTCAAAGCTGCCATCACCAAAAATGCGGCAGCTGTAATTCTGGTGCATAACCATCCGAGCGGCGATCCCGCACCGAGTGCCGAAGATATCCGTCTGACGAGGGCAGTAGTTGAGGCAGGCAAGTTGCTTGATATCGAGGTTTTGGATCACATTGTGATTGGTTTTGCTGATCAATATACTTCGTTGAAACAAAAGAAGATGGGATTTTAGGGGCAGATGAATTAATTGACAAATCAAAAAACTCATAGTATCATACTTTCGCGATGTCAAAGGCGAGGTAGCTCAATCGGTGGAGCAGCGGACTCATAAGCCGTCGGTTGTGGGTTCAAGTCCCACCCTCGCCATCAGGATGAAAGGGCTGTTTCGACAGCTCTTTTTCTTTTTGTCAGCTATAATTGCTTTGAAC
>DSBE01000301.1 GCA_011053085.1 Chloroflexota bacterium | reverse complement strand
GTTGGATATAACCGATGAAGACACCGCCATCGAGCAGGCCATCCAGAAGACCGAAGACTTCTATCACTCCATCGGCATGCCCACCCGCTTGAGCGACTACAACATTGATGCGAACCAGGCCGCCGACAGGGTAGAAGCACGCTTCGCCAAACGAGGCACCAAACTGGGCGAGCGCGGCCAGATTGACGCCAAAGCCGCCGCCGAAATTTTGCGCATGGCAGCCTGACATAAATAACCAATCCACAACAAACCGGCAGGGAATCTGCCGGTTTTTGCTTTTTTGTGCCCACTTGGCAGCCCAAAACATGCCAATCCTGTGATTAATCCCAGTAATTTCACAAAAGTGCTTGCATTTATACGCAAAACTCTATATAATGTGGGTAGTGGTGGTAATAAGTGGGAACTTGTGGGAATTGAAGGTCGGATCCCGGTCCGACCTTCAATGTCAGTCAACTAAGGAATCATATGTTCTTCGGCGAGTACACACGGCATTTAGACAGCAAAGGCAGGATCATGATCCCCGCGGAATATCGCGAGGAAATTGGCGATATCCTGTATGTCGTCGTGGGCTTCGACAAAAATCTGATGCTGCTAAAACCTGAAGACTACAATAAATTCTACCGCTATATCTCGACCCTCAACTTCATGGATCCGGATGCCCGCACCATGCGCCGTCTGTTCATGGCTAAAGCCAAACAACTGCCCCTTGATGCCAGCAACCGTATCCGCATCCCCTCCGACTTGCTCGAACTGATTGGTTTCGAACCCGGCACATCTGTAGTGCTGGCTGGCAACGGTTCTTATTTGGAAATCTGGACTGAGCAGCGCTGGGCAGAATTCAACCACTCCTTGATTGAGGGTGACTTAAGCCAGGAACGGTTCGCCAAATTCAGCATCATCTTCAACGATGCTCCCACTGACGAAGATCAACCAGCGCTTTTCTGAGCAACATGCCCAACCCCACCCCGCTCCACCGTCCCGTACTTTACCAGGAGATCATCAATGCACTCAACCCGCAGAGCGGCGGACGCTATGTGGACGGCACGCTGGGTGCGGGCGGACACAGCTATGGCATTCTCAACGCCAGCACACCCGATGGGCAGTTACTGGGTTTCGACCTTGATCCACAAGCCATCAGCCTGGCGCGGGCAACCCTTGCGCCATTTGAAGGACGCTTTCACCTCGTCCATGATTCTTATCTGACCCTGCACCAACACATGCGTTCATTAGGCTGGCAGGCAGTAGACGGCATAGTTCTTGACTTTGGCGTTTCTTCTATGCAGCTGGATCAACCACAACGCGGGTTCTCCTTTTTGCGTGAAGGTCCGCTCGATATGCGCTTTGACCCCACGCGGGGTGTCAGCGCAGCCGAATTTCTGGAGCATACCACCGAAAGCGAACTGGCAGATATTCTGTGGC
Organism: Chloroflexota bacterium; assembly: GCA_011053085.1. Classification (GTDB taxonomy): domain Bacteria; phylum Chloroflexota; class Anaerolineae; order Anaerolineales; family Anaerolineaceae; genus SpSt-1165. Next base: position 3,750 of record DSBE01000301.1, on the reverse strand, counting down.
GCTACGGCGAGGAACCCAAATCACGCCGACTGGCTGCCGCTATTCTCGCCCGCCGTCCGATAACGACTACCACCCAACTGGCTGCCATCATTGAAGAGGCCATCGGCAGGCGCCCCATCCGCGGACGCACACACATTCATCCCGCTACGCGCTCTTTTCAAGCCCTGCGCATTGCCGTCAACGAAGAATTGCGCGCAGTCGAAAGCATCATTCCTTTGGCGATCGAGGCGTTGGCGCCTGGCGGGTATCTGGCGGTCATCTCTTTTCATTCGCTCGAAGACCGCATTGTGAAAAACAGCTTCCGCCGTGAGAGCACCGATTGCATCTGCCCGCCCGAACAGCCGGTCTGCACCTGCGGCCATACCGCCTCCATACGCCTGACGCCGCGCAAAGCAGTCATGGCATCTGAGCAGGAAGTGGCGCAAAATCCCCGCAGCCGCAGTGCAAAATTAAGAATCGCTCAGAAAATTTAAGGCAATTGATATCCATTTTTTTGAGATAATACCTCTGTACATTCATCCATGGCATGACTGTTGCAGCAAGAAAGATTCAAACCACCTACCAGGCGAACTATTGTATGACCTACGCAACCAAAAGAAACGCAACCCGCCAGGCTTACCGCCAGAAACCGTGGCGGACTGAACTGAAACGGATCAGCCAGATTCTGCTGATCGGGTTCTTCTTTGCGTTAACATCCGCCCTCTACCTGGCGCTGGCTTCACAGATGGCTGCTGCCACCCAACGCTACCGCAGTCTGGAATATTCAAAGATCGTATTGCAGGAACGCATCATCAGCCTGGAAAGTGAATTGGCGAAAAAACAAGGCGCGCGTTCGCTCAAGGACAATATGTCTCGCATAGGATTTGAACCGTATAGCAGCAAAGACCTTGTTTTTGTGGGCGTCCAGGGTTATCAGTCGAAACAGCCCTTCCAATTAGCGCCTTTGTATCATGACCAACAACTCACCCAGCCCATGCTGCGCACCAGTTACACCGAATCGATGTGGGACCTGCTGGTGTACACCCTGCAGCAATATGCCATCACACCGGGTATCAGGCCATGAACAAAAAATCACCCCGACTAACCACCATCGGCATCATTTTCAGCCTGGTAGCGTTGATGATCGTTTTCCAGATCCTGCGTGTACAGAATGATCCTGTCATGGTGGCTTTCAGCGAGGACAAAACCAGGGTCTCTTCTTATCTTCCCATCAAACATGAGGCTGAGCGCGGTCGCATTTACGATATTAATGGCAAACTGCTGGCAGGCTCAAAAACAGTCTACCAATTAGGCATTAACCTCGCGGTCACCGAAAATGACGGGCGCAACCCGAATACCATTACCCAGACCATCATGCAATATTTTGGTGAAGAATATAAATTGGATGAAGCTGCGATTTTTGAGGCAGCCAGTAAACCATTCAATGACCAGCTTGAAGGCCACATTTACCATCAGTTCTATTCACTGGATAATATCCCCCAATCCACCATCGATGAATTGACCGCGCTGCGGCAATACTATGAAGAGAACCGTCTGCGGTTTCTTGAAAATGCCAGCCCCAAAGAACGCACCCGGGTCAATGAGCTGCCCAGCTTGCGCGGATTGGTATGGACGCCCCACCTGCAGCGGTACTACCCTGAAGATGACCTGGCTTCTAACATACTGGGTTTTGCCACCTTCCTCAATCGCGATGGAACCATTGGCCAATTTGGCCTGGAGGGCTATTACAACACCAAACTGGCCGCCGAAGACAAAATCAGCTATCTGGCATTGCAGTTATATGATGATTTTTACATCGAGGACATTCCTATCGGGCAATCCTTGATTTTGACCATCGATGCGGTGGTGCAGGCAGAGATCGAGAATATTCTCGATGAGGCTGTGGAGCGCTACGATGCCGATTCTGGCACCATCATCGTCATGAACCCAAAAAATGGTGAGATCATTGCGATGACTACCACCCCACGTGCCAATCCCAACCAATATTGGTACTGGCAGGAAGCTTTGGGCAATGATGTTATCAGCACACAGCAGAAGAACAATGAAGCCGATGAAGAGGGTGACATAGAGGAAGAAGTTTTTGAGGATGAAGAGGCTCAAGAAAACACCGCCATTGTCTCCCAAAACCGCTATAACAAGGCCATCATGGACACCTACGAGCCAGGTTCTGTGTTCAAGGTCGTCACAATGGCGATTGCCTTACAAAACGAAGCCGTCCAGCCTGACACTGTTTACGACGACACTGGTCATATCGAAGTCGGCTATCGTGAAATCACCAACTGGAACCAGCAGGGAATGGGCCGCCTCGACATGGGCGAATGTCTGCGCAAATCCTCGAATGTGTGTTTGGCATGGGTCAACACCCAGACCGGTGTGGAGAAATTCTACGAAGGATTGCATGCATTCGGCCTTGACCGCCGCACCAACATCGACCTCGCCGGAGAGACCGTCTATCCCCTGAAAGAACCGGGGACGCTTGATTGGCGGCCGGTCGAACTCGGCCGCCAGGCATATGGTCATGGTATCGCATTGACGCCCATCCAGATGATGATGGCCATCTCCGCCATCCCCAACAACGGCCGCATCATGGCGCCGCACGTGTTGAAATCCATTGTGGTTGATAGTATGCAATACAACAACACCCCCCAGGTATTCGCCAATCCGATCTCACCTGAGATTGCCAAAACTGTCAATGATATGCTCATCATTTCTCCTGACCCCACCGAAACGGAAACATGGAATGCCTTTGTCGAGGGGTATTCTTTGTGCGGTAAAACCGGTACTGCCCTCAAAGCCATCCCTGGCGGTTATTCTGACCGTGAAACCAACGCCACCTTCGTTGGTTGGGGTCCAGCAGAGGACGCTAAATTCATGGTCTATGTCTGGATTGATAATCCCAAAACTGCCACCTTTGCTTCCATGGTATCAGCCCCGGTATTTGCAGAAGTCGCTGAATATCTGCTGACCTACTACCAGATTCCCCCCGATGAGATCCGTTTGAAGACTGTTTCAGGCGAGGTCGCTCCATGATCTCTCTGCGTCATGTGCTGACGGCATTACGACTGCAAGATTCACTACAAAGGGCAATCGACAGCCTTTCGCCGAAATTGTTGGATACAACCCTGAATGGCGCTTCCACCGATTCACGGCTAATCACGCCCGGCGGTATTTTTTTTGCCGCCAAAGGTGAGAGTACAGACGGGCATCGGTATGTTGAACAGGCTTTCGCTGCCGGTGCACTGTTGGCCATTGTCGAAAAACCTTGTCCGCCCTACAACATCTACACAATGGAAACCATCCAGTCAGCCAGAACGCTGCCCCTTTGCCTCCAGGTACCCAATTCGATTGAAGCCCTGCAGCAAATCGCCCGCTATTGGCGCACCCAACTTGATCTACAGGTCATCGGCATCACCGGCAGTATCGGCAAATCGAGCACCAAAGAACTGGTAGCCTCGGTCCTGCGCCAGAAATACCACACCCTCAAAAACCGCGGAAACTACAACAATGAGGTCGGACTGCCGATCACCTTGTTAGAAGCCGGACACGGACACGAAGCAGCAGTATTGGAAATGGGCTTCTATGTGCCCGGTGAGATCACCTTTCTTTGCGAAATCGCCCAACCTCTGGTGGGCATCGTGTCAAATATCGGCACGGTGCATGCAGAACGCGCCGGCTCGCAGCAGGAGATTGTGCATGGAAAAACAGAACTGGTGCAGGCATTGCCGCCGCATGGCACTGCCATCCTGAATT
>DSBE01000203.1 GCA_011053085.1 Chloroflexota bacterium | reverse complement strand
TAACCATCGTACGCAAGGTAATATTCGATCTTTTCCGGGTCGGTCTTGCCCACCCGCCGCAGGACAATGCGTGTTTGTTTCGCCAACAGATCGTTCATACTTCCACCTCCTCGGCATACTGCGCCAGTATCTTCCACAAACGCTCTCGTGTAACGCGGCTGTAGATGTGGTCGTCGATCACCAGAATGGGCCCCTCAGCACACTGACCCAAACACGAGGTCTTGATCAGTGTCCAGTTGCCGTCTGTGCTGGTCTCTCCCGCCGAGATTCCCAATACTTCCTGCAGCATAGCCAACATGGCGTTGCCGCCCGCCAGGTGGCAGGGCGCGCTTTCGCAGAACTGCACCAGATGCTTGCCGCGCGGTTCCGTCAGCAGCATGGTATAAAAACTCGCCACCGAATACACCTCCCCCACCGGCACATCCAGCCCTTCCGCCAGTGCCACGAAAACAGCCCCGGAGAGATATCCCAATTTGCGCGTCAGTTCATGCAGCATATCCACCAGCGCGCTGCGCTCGCCACCATGCTGCTCTATCACTCCCCTGACCATTTCTTTGATGGCGTGTTCATCCAAAGGTGAAGATGGCATCGTAACTCCTTTCGTTCAGTGCAATGACCGGTGTATGGCAGAGGATGTCAGGCGGTATCGACAAAGGGAGAAAAAATGCGCAATGTTCAATGGAGCATCGATGGAAAGTGTGTATTCAGTTGAGTTCTATTGGGAAAACAGACTTTCAGAGCGGAGGGTCATGAATCGGTCGGGCATACCAACCTTCCTCTGTTACCATTATATAGGAAAATGGTGGTATTTTTCAACGAGTTCGTGAATTTTTACACAAATTCTAATGAAACTCGATCAGGCACTTTCCAGATATTTGGCAAACAGGGCATGTTGCCGATACCCGCTGTCGATCCATACTTGCGAGGAATGGCTCTCCACCGACCAGTAGGTGTTGAGCACATTGTCAATCGCCAATGCCTGTGCCAGCGTTCTCTCTGGAAATCCCAACGCGGGGGAGAAAACCGCCAGCATGCGATCCAGCGCTGCCAATTTGGCATCATCCCTCTCGAAGAGATCCAGTTCGTTCTCGATGAAGCGCGCACATTCAACCGGACGCACGCCGACAAACCCTTTAGGGTCAATCACACGCCAGCCGGGACTGACCCGCCAGCCCAAATTGGCTTCATATGCATGCTGGTCGCGCAGGATATTGCCGTGGTGCAGGTCGCAATGCAGTACCACCGGTTCTCCGCTCTCAGCCTCCAGTTGGGCATAATCTGATTGCACCTCTCTCAGCCAATCAACCAGAAACGGCGGCGTCTCAGGCACATCCGCTGAGCGTTCAATGGCAGTGGCGATCAACTCCCCAAATAACGGCAGACCGTGATCCGCAAGCGGATGCACCAGCACCTGCCGGTAGAGGTCAGCTGTAATCCTGTAACGCTCTTCCGCATTGTTCATCGTCCACAGGTCCTCACCGGGCAGGATGCGCTCCAGCAGCATCGCCCCCAGTGCTTCATCCGAAGCAAAACAGCGGCACAGACCGCGCCCCTCGAACAGGCGGATGGCACGCATCTCAGAGAACAGGTCCAGATGCGGCACACCAATCTTCAATACCACCTCACCCTGCTCAGGGTGGCGCGCAAACAGCACCAAATTATAGGAAAGTTCATCGCTCAAGTGCACCTGCGTCAGCTGCCATTTCTGCACGCAGCGCTCAGTCAATACTGGCAGTTCTTTCAGCCAGCGTTCTCCTTTTTGCTGGAAACCGCGCCGGATTTGGTCAATAAATTCTTCAGGCAGTTGGATGCCGTTCAGCAACGTTATCATAGGTGTGATCCTCGGCCTGTCAGCCCTTTCATTCTTCCAGTAAATTGACCTCGCCGACCGTTCCGTCAGGCATCGCCTTCAGGGTCTTGATCTCATACGGCTTCATCACCACAGAAACTTTTATTTGCCAAACCGGCAAGGTCAGGTCAAAGTTTAATGCTTCGCCATGGGTTTCCACCAGCCGCAGAATGAGGCCTTCGCCTTGCTCCGCTTGTTTGATCACGCTGATCTCCACCGCAGGCGGCAGATCGCCAAGCATGGCTGCCGCGGTCGGTAGGCTTCCCTCATGACTGGTGGTTTTCAACACTATCGCCGCCTGGTTGATCTCCGCCGCGGCGCGCAGAGTGCCGGCTTTGCGCCAATCACCCTGATGCGGCAGGATGCTATACTGGAAGAACTGCTGCCCCTGGTCAATGAAGTCATACACCGCATCCATGTCCGGCACGGTGGGGTCGTGGTGAGCGTAGATCGGGCTGCGCAGTACGGTCAGTCCGAAAACATTGTCGTCTACACTGAAGCTGTATTTGCCATCGTTGAGAAAACTGACCCCCAGCCCCTCACCCGACACATCCACCCAGCGCTGCCCGGCTTCTTCCAGCCCGTCGCACGGCCGCACGATGTGCCCATAAGGCACCTCGTAGGTGGCGGTCGCTTCTTCGACATTCACCGGGAACAGCAATTTCAACAGCTTGAATTGCTCGTGCCAGTCCACCTGCACCGCCACGTCGATGCGCGGCAGGTCTTTATACACCGTGAAATCCTGAATCAGCCGCGAACGCCCGTACTCGCTCTCCACCCGCAGAGTGGCTTGCACCGCGCCATCGGTCAGCATACGCATGGATGCCAGCGCAAACGATCCAACCTGCCGGTCGAACCTGAACACGCCATGCGACCAGGTGTCGCTGGGGTCATCGATCACAACCGCGTTAGCGGTAGGCGCGCTGAATACCTCGCGCTGGCTGCGTTTGTCATACAATGAAACGATCAAGCCAGTCTGTTCATCGAAGCACAGGCGCAGCCATTCATTTTCAAATGTTGTCCGCAGCGCAGGCTGCGGCAGTTTGGTGCGCGCGCCCTCTTTCTGGTGCACGCGATAGACCTGGTAGCCCAGTGGCGGTAGGTCTGCCAAAAACTGCAAGCGCATCGCCCAATCCAGCGTGGGGTGCGGCTGAACCCGCTGCACAGGCACCTCATTGCCCTGCGCGTCCAGCAAAGTCACCTCGCCCCCGCTGTTGTGCACCTCCACCTCCGCCGGCAGCGTAGCCTGCCAGGTGTGCGGGTTAAAGACCACCACCGGGGTGGCTTCCTCATGCGCCAGCCCGATCTGCCAGGTGAATGCCTGCAGCGCGCGGTTCAACGCCCGCTGGGCGATGTTGATGGCTTCGCCATAACTGCGTTCGGCATCATCATAGGCTTCTTTCAAGCTGGTACCTGCCATGATGTCATGGAACTGGTTGAACAACACCAGTTTCCAGGCGTGGCTGAACTCCTCGCGCGGATAGGGCGTGCCCAGCACGGCGTTTGCCATGGCAGACCACTTTTCCGCCACCATCAGGGCATTTTCCGCCTGACGATTCCATTGTTTTACCCCTGAATGGGCGGCATAACAGCCGCTGGCGTGGTGCTGCAGGTCATCTCTCACCACCGGCAGAGAAGACAGGTCAAAATCCAATGCCTCGAAGAACTCATGCGGCGAACTGAACACCAGTTGCGGCAGGCTTTCATCCTGCTGATACCGGTGAATTTGCTCAATATTGGCAATGGTCGGGCCGCCACCGTGGTTGCCCACGCCGTAGAAACACATCAGGTCATGCAGCGGCGCTTGCAGGTGCTGACGCGCAGCATCAATCTGCGGCATGATGTCACCTTCCCAATCATTGTACGAACGGATAATGCGGAAGCATAACACGCGCGATCCATCCGCCGCCTGCCACCAGAACAACGGCTCGGGTAAATCTTTTTCGTGCGGCCCCGGGCGCATGAAGACATAGCGTGACAATCCCTGCTTGTTGAGGATCTGCGGCAGCACGGCGTGATGGCCGAAACTGTCAGGATTGAAACCCTCGCTGGCTTTACGCCCGAACTTCTCCTGGAAAAAACGCTGGCCATACAACCCCTGGCGCACGAAACTCTCCCCGCAGGGGATGTTGCAGTCCGGCTCTATCCACCACCCGCCGGTGAAATGCCAGCGTCCCTCCGCCACACGCTGTCGAATCTCGGCAAACATCGGTGGATCCATCTCCTCCGCCCAGGCATAGAACGCCGCCGAACTGGAGGTGAAGGTGAAATCGTCGAACTCGCGCATGCGCTCCAGCGCGCTCTGGAAGGTGGCGTGCACCTCGTGATAGCCCTCCTGCCACACCCACAGCCACACCGGGTCGATATGCCCATGCCCGATCATATGCAATTTGTCCTGCTTGCCCATTGTTGGTCTCCTTTTTCGTTGTCAGCAAGCTAATTATGCCTTAGTTGCGCCCTGCCGAAAAGACGAATGGGGTAAGTGAAAACAACATCTATTAATCTCCATTTTGACACTTCTCACGAACACCGTATAATATCTTTAACATTTCTCACATAAATTCAGCCCCCCACGGAAGGAAATTCCCCGATGAAAAAAATGCGCCTGCCCCTGTTTGCTTTATTGACCCTGCTCCTTGCCGTTGCCATGGCGTGTTCATTGATCAATCTATTGAACCCACCTCAACCGCCTGTGCCGACGGAGGAAATCGAAACCCCGGTGATCGAGCCGACTGAACCTGACCCCGAGCCGACCCCGACCGATGAACCCGGCCCGCCGCTGGAACCCACCGAAACACCGCCCGAACCCGGCCAGATCGCCTATGTCTTCGAAGGCAATATCTGGCGTTATCTGGTTGATAGTGGCGAAATGATCCAGTTGACCTTCGACGGTGTGGCAGACAGTTACGAAGGCGGATACGGTTCACCGCTGTTTTCAGCGGATGGGCGCTATCTCAGTTACATGAAAAACGACGTATCCTTCCTGCACAACCTGCAAGACAACAGCGTTATCAGCCTGCCGGTGATGATCTTCCAATGGTCGCGCACCCAGCCAGCGACTTTTTATGCCGCCAGCGGCAGTTTCACGTGCCCTGCTGTAGAAGACCTTGAAGATCAGGCGCTGATCAGTTTCGACCTGCTGCGCTACGATGCCGATGATCCGGTCACCCCGCCCGTCATGGCAACCATCGGCGGGGGTTTGAAGTTCCCCCAAACCATCAGCGATGACGAACAATACGCCAGCATCCTCTACTGCGCCTGCTATTCCGAGTGCGGAAGTTATGTGGTCTGGCACTTGCCGTCCGCCACCGCCATGGCGTCGCCTACCGATGTG
>DSBE01000246.1 GCA_011053085.1 Chloroflexota bacterium | reverse complement strand
TCCAGTTCCCTTTGAAGCTAGGTGTTTTTCCCGTCGCACCTCTGCACCCGCGCGGTCTTGGGAAGCGCTGCGGGGCAAGGTTGCCCGACGACGCTCGCGCCGGGCGGGGGTGCGATACTGGGGAGGTGTCGCTTATGGCGCTCACGTCTCGTCGAAGTGCAGCAGGCCCAGGCGCTGCTTGATCACGCGCCAGATGAAGAGTGGATTGCCGATGATGTAGCGTTTCCAGAGGCGGCGGGGTTCGATGAAGAGACGGGCTAGCCATTCGAAACCGTGATCCGTCATCCACTTGGGGCCACGTTGAAGATCACCCGAAACGTAATCGAAGACAGCGCCACCAGAGAGAGCGACATTAGCATCAATGCGATCCCAATTTTCCATTAGCCAGTATTCCTGCATGGGCATTCCAAAGCCAACGATCAGGATATTAGGTTTAACAGCACTAATTTGAGCAATCACGGTTTCGTTTTCAGGACTGCCAGGGGTTTTATCAAAATAACCATGGTGTGTCCCAACAATGCGCAGATCAGAAAATCGCTCCTTGAGACGAGCGGCAGCTTTATCAGCGATACCAGGTTTTGCACCTAGGAAAAAGAACGTGAAACCGTGGGGTTCAGCAAACTCAGCGAGTTGCCAGGTCCAATCAGCATAAGTGATGCGGTAGGGAATGTGACATTCCAGTATTTTAGCACCTAGGACAACACCAGCACCATCACAAAAAACTATATTTGCACTGTTCAGAAAATTGCGTAATCCTTTATCCCGAAAAGCAAGATTAAGACCATGAACATTGACATTCAAGACTAATGCATGTTGAGCACTATGTATGAAATCAGCAATACTCCTATGAAGGCCTATCAGAGTGAGAGGATGAACTCTGACGCCGAATATCTGACAAACGGATAGTTTCATCACTTCCATACTGACTATTCTGTACCTATCGCCTTATCTTCTAAAATTGTCCGTATTGCAGCTTCATAGCGTTGACACATCACTTCTCCTGAAAATTGTACTCGTACACGCTCGTAAGCCTTTTCCCCCATTTCCTGAAGACGTTCCGGATCTGCCAAAAGCTCCAAGATAGCGTTAGCCAACTCAGTCGAGTCTCTTGGCGGTACAAGCAGACCGGTCTGGCCGGCAACAACAAGAGAATTCGTCCCATCCACTGCCGTCGCCACAACCGGTAATCCAGATGCCATGGCCTCCAACACAACATTGGGCATCCCTTCTGAAATCGAAGGCAAAACAAACAATGTAGATAGAGCTAATAACTGGGGCACATCACAACGGACGCCCAGCAGACGGAAAGCACCGCCTATCCCAGCGCGCTCTATCGCCTGATTCAGTTCCGAACGCAATCCACCGTCCCCTACCCATAAAAACACTGCTTGAGGATAGTCACTAAGAATTGTAGAAGCAGCCTGGATTAAATAATGATGCCCTTTCTGTGGATGCAACCGACCAACAGTGATTAGAACGATTGCATCGAGTGGAATAGACAAGGACTCACGTAGCATTTTCAAATCTTCACTTGACCAACGTGTAACATCAAAATCTGTCAAATCAATGCCGTTCGGAATAACTATTAGCTTTTCAGACTTCATGCGTTGGATATTAACACAAAAATCACGTGTTTGTTCAGATACCATAACCATCTTATCAACCAAAGGTGAATTAACCAACCCCGCATCTATAGCCAGGAACCACCGAGGAAACTCAGATAAAGTATTACGTTGTGAGGAAACCCGCACAGGAACACGCGCAAGCCAAGCAACAACAATGCCCAATATGTTACTATAATGAGTAAGTGTTTCAACAACCTGAATCTGCTCGCGATGCAACAACCTGTAGAGACGCCACATCGCACGCAATGTGCAAAGCGCATTGAAAATTAACGATCCTTGAGGTGACTTAGCCTCCAAATCAACAATTGAAAAGGCTTCCTGTTGGGACAACTCTTCCATCAAACTATACTTATCATAGAAAAAGCAAAGCGTGACCTTATATCCGCGTTGATGGAAATAACGCGCCTGCATTAGAGCCACTTTCTGCGCACCAGCACGCTCTAATTGTGTAACCAATAACAATAGTCTAGTTGCTTGCATTAATCTTTCTTAACCTGTTTTCGACATAGAACAAACGATCGAGCGGGAAACTTGTCAGATTGATGAAAAGGGATTATAAATGTTGCATAATCCAGTGTCAGGACAAGCAAACTATAGGCGACAAAGCCAACCAAGTGTACGTGCTGCCCGATTGGCACAGATGCCGTGCGTCTGGTTTGACCAAGCTAATCGAAGTAGTAGTGTATTCGTGTTTTGTGCGATTTCGCTTTGGCTAAATTGGCGTGTCCTCAAGGCTCATTTGCCTGAGCCTCAGATGCGGTGCATCACGAACCGAGTGAGAGCATTGTGCCAAAAGCTTGTCCGCAATAATGATAAACCGAGCTGCCCGATTGCGCGTTTTTTCTTTGCATTTCTGGCGGCTTAGTTGCGTTGCACTGTCACCCATAGTGGGTGTCGAAAGCAGGCTTAATATGACTCACTGCAAGAGAAGTCCGACAGTGACTTGATTTTTTGCTAGCCCAGTACCAGGATAAACATCGTATTTTGCGCGCCAGCAGCTTCCATTTGGGTATTGAGAAAAAGAATTTTGAGTTTTATTGACCCTCACCTGCAACCAAACCACTTCGCGGGTTGTTGGTTATTGTCGGGACAGTATCAATTTAGTTAGAGCTAATCCAGCAACCTGCAAAGGCCCTATAACTGTCCCATTGACCACGTCCAGCAGCGTCTGATGGCTATCAAAACCTTGTATATCATACATCTCAACAAAATCTGCTAACGCCGCAAGCCAGATTGAGACTTCATCCATCTTAGTCGCCTGGATCTTACGCGCGAGTTTACGGTTGATTGTCAATGCAGAGGCCAATGCTTGCATATTGAAAATGTTCAACCGTTCAATTCGATCCGACAAAACTTTCTCTCGAATAACTTCATAGAGTTCACCGCGAATCCACTCACCGTAACGATGGTGCAAACTAGGGTAGAAATCTACAGCCTCTCCTTGAGTCAAATAGGGTTTGCCATTTCTGGCCCAAGGGATATCCGCTAATTCTGTCTCAAACAAGCTCAATAAGTGTTTGTAAACCAGATCATTGCGAACTTGAGGTGATAAAGACCACATAAATCCAAAGACATCCGGGCTGGTAAAGACATGCAAAAGTGGGATTTTCTCGTTGATCACAGCCATACAATGATTGAGTTTGCGTCGCATGTAATGCGCCTGTTGATCAATCTCATGCTGTTGATAGTCCATAGTTCTAGAAAACAAAGTGCGATAACGTGCCACATCTTGAGCTATACCTCGAGATGCCTCTTTGTAAATGCCGACACGCAAGAGCTTGAACCAATTCAAGGTGTGCTGTTCAAAAGGAATAAGTTGAGTAAGATGCCGACCGGAGTATTCAGCTCGCCCCACACTATCTCCATAACTCGCCGCCAGGATACAATCCAGACCTTCCATATCTCGCACCTGAGGTATAGCATGCAAATGTACCGGCGAGTACTCACAGCCGCGTTTCGCGGTTTCAGCAATATTGTTCAGCAAAACTTCTGCGGAGATGGGATGGTGTACCCACTCCCACCCCAAGCGTCGTGCAATTTGGCGAGCATAGATGACGTCCCGGGTTTGCTCCATTCCCCAGGTGATTGCCACAACATTCGCAGAAATTCGCCGGGTTTTCAACAGACAATCCAGAACTCCGGCCGCAATCCGACTGTCCATACCCCCTGATAACAACACCCCCACTGTGGAGCGGCCTTCACAATAGGCCAAAATCTCCGTTTGTAGTTTGTCAAACAATGTCTTTGCCACATCTTCTACTGGCATCACACCGTCGCCATGAGATGGAAGGGAGGCAAAATCCCACTCTGTACCCGTCGCGTCAGGCCTTGCCATCCAGGGAGTGCGAGAAAGACCTTGAATTAAAGTGCGGTCGGCAAAGCAATGATAACGGCTGATAATCTCGACTATAGCACTTGTATCAATTCGTCTTGGTTCTTGCAGGCCTGACAAAGCATCGGCAAATTCAGAGGCAATGGTTAGTCGTCCGCCTGCATCATAAGTACAGTAAGGAGTCATAAAGCCCAAGTAATTATAGTGCTTGAATATCTCCCCCCCTAGTGTTAGGTCAATTACCATCTCTTCTTTAATCCTTTAAATTGCCTTCTTAAAACATCATACACTCCGGCTTTCTTTAGAACAGGCTTAATAAACTTGTGCAACAGATCCTTAAAATGACTTAAGGCTAGTTTCATCGGATTTAGCACCATCTGATGCCAGAATCCATAGTAGAGAATAGGCTTGCGTGAAGATGTGCGTAGGATTGGGAAGTTTCTATCGTAATCGGGAATTGGAATATCTGACAAGTCATCCAGATCAAAAACAGGGCACAAGCGCGTTTGATAATTTTCTGTCTCAAAAAACACTCTTTGTGTAACTCCGGTCTTTACATCAAAGACAACACCCAAGCCATATTTACACAAGTGTTTTACCCGATCATCATCTACTAAGGATTCAAACCTATGGCGCAAACTTCCAAAATAAAAATCTCCCAGGCTATAATAAATTGGTTTTTCTTGGTAAATTTCAACGGCCTGCACTATATGCGGATGATGCCCAATCACAAGGTTAGCTCCATGCTCTACTAAATGATGGGCTAATTGCCGATGAATTGGTAATGGATAAAGCTCATACTCGTATCCCCAATGCAAATTTGCAACAACGATGTTAGCCCTCTCTTTAAGTTGACGCAAGGATTGTAGAATAATCTTTTCTCTCAAAGGTGCCACCCCGGCGCGAGTCGGAGTGGCGTAGACACACATTTCCTCACGCCAACCATACCCCATAAATCCTACCGTTTTGTTGCCTACTCTGATATAGACAGGAGCTAATGCCTCTGATAGCGACATACCCGCGCCAAAATGCAGTATTTGCTGTGCATCCAATAACTGTAACAGTCGTTCTAATCCTTTCTCTCCCCAGTCCAACACATGATTATTCGCAACGTTGACCGCTATCACATTTAGCGATTTCAGAATCTCGACAAGTGGCTCTGCTTGATACAGATTGATCCACTTTTTAATTGGAGTATCACTGCGTAAAGGTGCTTCCAGATTTAGAATAGTGTAATAG
>DSBE01000013.1 GCA_011053085.1 Chloroflexota bacterium | reverse complement strand
GCATACAGGCGCGCCACCTGGGTGATATCACTGACCGCCAGGATCGAGACCAGGGAAGAATCTTTAAGCATGGAGATAAAATCGTTACCCAAAGCAGGCAGCACATTGCGGATCGCCTGTGGCAGGATGATGTAACGCATCGCCTGCCCATAGCTCATGCCCTGCGAGCGGGCGGCTTCCATTTGCCCTTTGCTGATGGACTGGATGCCGGCGCGGAATACCTCCGCCAGGAAAGCGCCGTAGGTGACCGACAGGGCGATCACGGCGCGTGAGAACATGGGGATATCGCGGATGCTGAGGGCGCTGAGGAAATTGCTTTCCCGCAGCAATCCAAATTCAAACAATGCCAGCCCCAGTTTATTGGAGCCTTCAACCAGCGCCGGTACCAACACCAGCGCAACGAAGAAGATCAGCACCAGCATGGGCACACCGCGCACCAGTTCCACATACAGAGTGGCGACATTTTTTGAGACCACCTTGCTGGAAATGCGTCCCAAACCGGTGATCAATCCCAACACCACAGCGAAAGCAAAGGCTGCCAGGGTGGCGGAAACGGTGACGCTGATACCGCCGACGATGGTATTGAACGCCTTGTTGAAGTTGGGGCTGGTCAGGATCACCACCAGCGTGCCGATGGCGATGATGATCAGGGCGGCGAACCACCAGGGGAATTCGCGCCAGTCAAATTTTTTCAGCGATAACGCTGCCGGATTGAGGTCCTCCAGCGATTCGCCCGCAATAAAATTTCGTTGTTGTTCCGCTTGTATAGCTGCCATGTCATTTCTCCTGTTTAGAATTCCTGTCTTTTTTTTCTTTTCCATCCGCTCCCGCTGCGATCCGCCCAGTTGAGCGTTTATCTGGGCAGATCGAGGGGAGAACGAAAAATGGAGGAAAGGATAAGGTTCTATCGGGTTTGCAGAGCGGGCAGACATTTGCCCGCTCTGCCGTTGTGATTAAGGTTAATCAATATCGTCGTAGGTCAGGGTGAACTCTGTGCCAAAGTAGTAGGTGTTAACTTGGTTCAGAGTTCCGTCTGCCATCATGGATTCCAGCGCCAGGTTGATCGGTGCAACCAGGTCTGAGCCTTTGGGGAAGGCGAAACCAAGCTGTTCAGAGGTGATGCCTGGGCCAATCAGTTCGACCAGGGCAGCATTCTCACCAACATAACCGACACCGATGACGGCATCCAGAATCACAGCGTCCACGTCGCCGGAGAGCAGCGCCTGCACAGCAAAGGGATATTGTTCAAACGCCTGGATACGGTCGGCGGGCACGTATTGAACAGCGGTTTCGTAGTTGGTGGTGCCTACCTGGGTGCCAAGCAGCAAGCCGTCAATGGCAGCAAACTCTTCAATAGTGCTGAAGCGGTCTTCGCCCAGCGCCACGAGCAGTTTTTGCTCGATGTTGACGTAACCGATGGAGAAATCGACGATCTGCAGACGGTCATCGGTGATGGTGATGCCGTCCCCAGCCATATCGAACTGGCCATCAGCCACTGCCTGGATCATACCTTCCCAGGAAGCTTCCTGAAAGATGGGGGTGCAGTGCAGGCGGGTGCAGATCTCGTTGAAGACATCATAGTCCCAGCCGCCGGGTTCACCGTCGACGATATAGTTGAAGGGCAGGTAGGCGTTTTCTACCGCGAAGACGATCTCACGGCATTCAAGGTTAACAATGGCATCTTCGGCGGTGCCAAGACAACCTTCGGGCTGGGCTTCAGCAACTTCTTCAACGGTTTCCACCTCATCGACGGCTTCGATAGCTTCTACGGGCTGTGCCTGGTTGCAGGCACCCAGCAACAGTATGGCGATCAGGGTGAGGATCAAGAGGGTAATGGTTCTGTTTTTCATCTTTCTAAACTCCTAAATTTTTCTATCAATAATGTTTTGGACAACTTCTCTTCTTCTTTTGGCGAGGCTCTTCTCAGGCCTCGGGACAACAATGGGATCAATGGTTACTTTTGGTTGCGGTACGGTGAATCCTCCTTTGGCTTCAGGGTTTTGCCTGCGGCAGGTAAGTCTTTTTTTCTTCGGTTGTCAAGTTGTGGGGATTGACCGAATAAAAAAAAGCCTTCCTGCTTATCAGGAAGGCCCTTCGGTCTTATGTGGGGTTTGCCCTATCTATCCAACGCGCAAACGCCTTCCTTCGGCAGGGAGGTGTAGTTGATGCTTCTTATCAGGTCGTCGGGAACTCAGGACAAAATTTGATTGCATAATGCATTTACTTTACTGGAGGTTTTTTCTGTTGTCAATAGGTTTTGAGGAAAACTATCCAATTGTCGAGGTTTTCGGCGAGGGTTTGGGCGGAGATTTTGTAAAAAGAAACACACGGAGTCGCCGAGAGTCCGTGTGTTTTCAGGTCAGTTACCTCTAAAAATGATACTACCGATAGTCACCAATCAATAGAAAAGAACCCATATCACCTTACATTAACAGTATAGCGAGGAGCGCTCTCAAAACCTCCCTCCGCTTGCAGGGCTTGCGCTGTCCAAAAAGATAGTTTTTTTGAATAAATAACCCATCTAAAAATACAGGTTATTTCGAGGTTCACCATCACTATAGTATAATTCTACCCATGGAGAACATATGAAAATTACCTGGTTTGGACACACCTGTTTTACCTTCAGCGAAGATCACCTGTCAACGGTGCTGACAGATCCTTACATGCGCAGCGCTGAGGGGCGTAAAGCCTTCAAAGCGCGCGCTGATATCGTCACCGTCAGCCGTAACGGCAATGGCAACAGTATACTGGCAGAATTAAATGGCAAGCCTTTTGTCATTGACGGCGCCGGTGAATATGAACTGGGAGGGGTGTTCATCACCGGGGTGCAAACCAACCGCAAGGCGCTGGGAGAACGCAACACGTTGTTTGTTTATCACTACAATGAACTTACCATTGCTCATATGGGCATTCTGGAACGCCTGCCCACCCAGAAAGAGATCGAGCAATTGGGGGAAATTAACATTGCCCTGGTGCCGGTGGGGGTTACCGAGAGCTGGAACCCGGCCAAGGCCGCTGAACTGGTCAGCATGTTGGAGCCCGATTATGTGATTCCTATGGCGTATGGCAGGAACCCGGAAAACGGCAAACAATCCGGGTTGAAGAAATTCCTCAAAGCCATGGGCACCGACAGCGCCCAGCAGATGGATGTGTTCAGCCTGCGCAGTGATGCATCGGCAGAGGCGGATGAAACCACGCTGGTGGTGCTGAATGAACAATAACAGGGAGGGTTGAACAACATGGTGGCAAAATTGATCATGACCTGGGATATTGTCCCGGAACGCGAACGCGATTATTTTGAATTTGTGATCCGTGATTTCCTGCCTGGGGTTGAAAAGCTGGGCCTGGAACTGACCGATGCCTGGGCGACCGTGTATGGCGAACAACCGCAGATTCAGGTGGGGGCAATCTCAGACTCACGCGAAGAAGTGCTGCGTATTCTACAGTCTGAAGGTTGGGATCAACTGCTGGAGAAATTATTGCAGTATGTGGTCAATTACAATCAGAAGATCGTCAGCCAGCACAAAGGGTTTCAATTTTAAGCGGTCTCTTCGGCCCTTGTTTTGATGAACAACACTCACGAAATTGTCCAACGGCTGCTTGGCTGGTATGACATGCATGCCCGTGACCTGCCCTGGCGGCGCAGCCCTGACGGGTACCCGGTATGGGTTTCCGAGATCATGCTGCAGCAAACCCGCATGCAAACGGTGCTGGATTATTACCGTCGTTGGATGGAAGTATTTCCCACACTGGAAGTGCTGGCGCAGGCTGATCTACAGCAGGTGCTGCAGGTGTGGGAAGGCCTGGGCTACTACACCCGCGCGCGCAATTTACATCGCGCCGCGCAGATGGTCATGGAGCAGCATGGGGGCGTGATCCCGACTGAACGCAAAGCATTGGAGCAACTGCCCGGTATCGGGCGCTACACAGCCGCCATGATTGCCTCGGTGGCGTATAACAAGGATGAGGCTGCGCTGGACGGCAATATCCGCCGGGTCTATGCGCGCCTGTTCAACCTTGAAGAACCGCTGGGCACCACTGCGGCAGAGAAAACCCTGTGGGCGATAGCGGAAGACCTGCTGCCAACTGGCAGGGCAGGTGATTATAACCAGGCGTTGATGGATTTTGGTTCAGTGGTGTGTACCCCGCAGCTGCCAGCCTGTGACACCTGTCCTTTAAATGACCTGTGCGTCGCCTACCGGCTGGGGGTGGTGGCAGAACGGCCGCTCAGGCAGCCCAAAAAAGACCTGCCGCGCAGAAAGGTGGCAGCAGCCATCATCGAAAGAGAAGATGGGCGCATCCTGCTGACGCAGCGCCCGGCACAAGGCTTATATGGCGGTTTGTGGGAGTTCCCCGGCGGCAAGCAGGAACCAGGCGAGACCTTGCCAGACACCCTGCAGCGCGAAATTGTTGAGGAATTGGGCGCGCGTATCGCGGTGGGCACACAATTCGGGGTGTATGAACACACCCTGACCCATTTTCACATGACCTTGCATGCTTTCCTGTGCCACCTGGTCGATGGTGACCAGCCCCAGGCGCTGGAAGCGCAGGCGATGGTATGGGCGCTGCCCGGCGAAATGGATGCCTACCCGATGGCAAAGGTGGATCGCCAGATCGCTACTGAATTAATGGCGCGCTTGCAGCAATCAACACCTTCCGATTCTGCCTGAATTTTTGTTATACTCCTGGTGTAGTAACAATTGAGTGAAGGAGAAAACAATGACAGAGAAGATGATTGCCTATTGCGGCACTGCATGCAACGGATGCCCCTCGATGGTTGCCACCCTGGCGAACGACCGTGAAGAGTTAGAGAAAGTGGCAGTGATGGCGCGTGAACAATGGGGTTTGGCAGATGCCACCTGGGAAACAGTGCAATGCACCGGCTGTAAGGGGACCGGGGTGCGTATCGCCTATTGCAATGAATGCGGGGTGAGTGTGTGCGCCTCGCAAAAAGGGGTGGAAACCTGTGCGCACTGCGACCAGTTCGAGGATTGCACCACGCTGGAGGCATTGTTTGCACAGTTCCCCGTTTGCCGGCAAACGTTGACAGAGATTCGCACCACGCTGAATTGAGTGCCGGGGCGAGGGGGTTCTGTCCATTCGGCCGACCGCAAGGAGCATCCTGTTGTGCTGAGGGCGGTGGACAACGGCCTGTCTTCTTTTTCGGGCAGGGCCATTACGTGCCCCTGCATTGTTATGAAG
>DSBE01000014.1 GCA_011053085.1 Chloroflexota bacterium | reverse complement strand
GGGTGATAGGGCGGATTTCCAATTCTTCGGGCAGAGGGTGCTCCCCCAGCGGTTTGTCGATGGGACGATTCATCAGGAAGAAGTAGCGCTGTGGTTCGTAGCCCTTGGCCTTAAAAAAAGCCAGTGATTGATGAGCGATCTCTTTCTTCCACACACTGAACCATTTCGGTTTGTCATCAATCACGCTTGCCGCGACCTCCCGCTGGCGCTCTTCGACGAAAGCCAGCATCAGGCGCGGGATTTCACCATCACAATGTTCTTCAAGCAAAGTGAAGGATGTGTCGAAAACATATTGGCCGGGATTTTCGGTCGTGGCGATTTCTTCATCCCAGTCATACGCCAGGTATCCGATCGGTTTGCCATCCATCTCAACAAATATTAACTGTTGATTGATGTCATAGTGCTTACGCCAGTGTTCATCCTGCTTCATATCGTCCAGCGTGGCTGACCATTCGTAGCCATTGAACTGGCGGGTTTGCAGCCACAGATCCAGCATGATCTGGTAATCTTCTTCGCCGGCAAAATGGCGGAAGCTAAGACCGGGGACGGCGGTTAATGATAGATGTTCAATATAGCGTTTTGATGTTGTCATTTTGTTCTCCTTGGTTGGGGCGTGAACGATGAGGTCTTCCATTCCTCCTGTTCACTTTGTTCAATTTTCTTTCTTTTCTTTCTTTTCCAAACAATTGTCATGCTGTTGCCAGCGTACTTATCCTTATATTTGTTTCCAATATTTTCTGACCGGCAGATCAGGCGGTTCGATGAAGCTGGCGCAGGCAAAGCCATGGGCGACCAAAAAGTCATGGTGTTCTCCTTCTTGGGCGGCACTGCCCGGGCAGAAGATGACCATCCCGCCGGGTTTGACCACCCGTTCGCACTCAGCCAATTCTTCAGGCATCGCATCGCCGAAGACATGTCCGCCCATGACCACATCGGCGAAGTCATCGTAGAAGGGGATGCGTGTAATAAGACCATCGACGGCGTAGACGTTGCTGACGCCGAGTTTGCGTGCTTCTTCACGGATGTAGTGGCGCAGGTTCTCGACCGGTTCCACCGCAAAGACCGCTTTTGCGCCTGCTTTGGCGGCGATGAAGGTCAGCCGTCCTGTGCCGGCGCCGAGATCTATGACGATCTTGCCTGCAAAATCTGTCAGTGACAGCAATTCCTCATCGGCGTAGGTCAGAAATTCCTGGTCAGCATAGATTTGCGGGGCGACGGCGTAGGTCAGTAAGTCGTTCAGGCTTGCCATGACGGTTTCTTCCGCCATGCGAATCGCAGCGGGATCCTCTACGGCCGGGTGCTGGTTGCAGACAGCTTCCACCCAGGCTTTTATGGCTGGATTTTTGTTCTCCATGTACCAGCGTACGGCAGGATTGGCATGCAGGGCGACGGCTAACGGCTGTTCCGGCAGCCAGCCCGGCAGCCATGACAGTTGCGCTCGTTCCAGTAGCAGCAATACATTGAATGATAGTGGTTTGACGTTGATCCAGTTGACAGGCATTGTTTTTGTTCCTTTTGCTACTAACTACTTTGGTTGAATAAGTTTCGTTTTCTCTGCTTCCATAAAAAAGACCGCATTCTTCCGGGATGCGGTCTTTGGGTGTTAACAACCAAAAAGACCGCGGGTGGTGGTCGCAACCCGCGGTCTCAGATGATCAAGTCAGGGATGACTAAGCTCTGTAAACAGGCGCATTGCGACAAGGAAACACAAAAACATCTCCGGAGAGTGTGTAACTGCCATGCATTTTGATGTTGCTGTGGGCGTTGCTCATCGCTCGCGCTCCTTTCTTTGCATAATTAAGATTTTTATAACACGGGTTTTTTGAGCCGTCAAGAGTTTGGCTTGATTAATTTCCGATTGTACTTAGTTCATGACCCTTTAACGCCAATCCACCCACAATGGTTGTGAACGGGTTGATCTCTTTGATGCGATCCTGCCCAAAGTATTTGGAAAGAACATCAATAAATACTGGGATTTCTGATGAGCCACCCGTTCTCAATACAGCCTGGATCTGGTCGGCTTTCAATCCGCTTTTGCGCAAAATTTCCTGGATGGATTTATCAACCATGTCGAGTTCATCCTGTATCAGGCTCTCAAAATGGGTGCGCATGATGACATCTGACAGCGACAAATGGCTTTCTTTGAAGATAAGCCGGCTGAAGTAGTTGCTGGAAAGATCGATTTTTATCCGTTCCAATTCCTGAAACAGCTTGAAACCGAGCTTATTCTTGACCAGGGTTTCTAATCGTTGTGCGCCGAACGGGTCAGAACTGTTCACTGCCTGGCGGAAAATATAAGCGTATTTGGGGCGGCTGAGTTCTACCATGTTCTGCCATGAATAGAGCATGTCGAAAATTTGCTTGGGGAATGGCAAACCATCTGGCATCAAGGCATCTTCACCGAAAAAGCGGAACAGGCGTTTCATGATGGCGGCGGTCAGGTCATCACCGCCGACAATCACACCTTCGGTCGCGATGGTTTTGGGTTTTGCGCCTGCACCGACTTCCATGATAGTCATATCCAGCGTGCCGCCACCGAAATCAAACACCAGGATGTGTTGGCGTGTCGGTTGATTCTGATGGTAAAGGTAGGCGCCGCCAATCGGTTCGAGTTCGAAAACGATATTTTTGAAGCCGGCCATCAGGGCTGCGTTGTACAACTTCTCCTGCGACTTTTGGTCAATGTCAGGGTTGTCTGAAAATTTTACCGGACGACCCATGACGACATCACGAACAGGCTGTCCGAGCGCGTTCTCACACCGTTCGCGCAATTGGGTCAGCAGAATGGCAATTAATTCCTCGATGGTGTAATACTTTTCAAAAATCTGTGTGCCTTTGTACTGGTCATCAAACAGGGCAGTCTTAATCGATTGCAGCAAACGTCCATTGGCCGCCGTATCCACTTCCATTGTGATTCTCTGGTTGTATACAATCGGCCCTGAACCAGGCCCGCCCACGGTGATTTCGATGTCGCCCAATTCACGTGTTTCCCAAAAAGGGATGCGGCCAGTTTCTTGCTCCAGATACATCTGGATGGCCTGGGCGCCAACGAATTTATCCTGTTCTTTGGTAATGTAGATGGTGGAGGGCAATACGTTGGGGTTATGATGGTGGGGATCAAGATTGAACAACCGCAGTTGATCGTCATGAAATACACCAATGGATGAATTACTTGTGCCAAAATCGATACCGACAAACATATACCCTACCTGTAACTACCTGATGATAAACTTTATTCATTTGCCATTCACCAGTCTTTTGCTGGCGCAACTTTGAATTGTACCAGCAAAATTTGTTTCTTCTGATGTGAATCTGGCTGGCATTGTGATTTAAGCAGAAAAAGCTGACAGATCAACAACGATGCTTGCGGTTTATCGGGGTCACAAGTATGATTGAACTGGTTGCATGTAGAACAAGGAGTAGCACATGTTGATTGGAATTTCACCTTTGATGTCACCTGAACTGCTGGCGGTGCTGTACCGCATGGGGCATGGGGATGAGATCGTGTTGGCGGATGCGCATTTCCCCGGCGATAGCTTCAATACGCGCGTGATCCGTGCTGATGGGCTGCCGATCGATGCCATGCTGGAGGCTGTGCTGCCGTTGTTCGCGCTGGATACCTATGTCGACGACCCGCTGGTGATGATGCAGCCGGTGCCGGGCGATGAACTGGATCCAGCTGTCGAAGCACGTTACAGGGCTGTCATTGACTGCCATGCGCCGGAGACCCCATCGATTGCGCGCATGGAGCGCTTTGCTTTCTACGAGCGCGCCAGACAGGCATTTGCGGTGGTGATGACTGGTGAGACCGCCAAATACGGCAATATAATCTTGAAAAAAGGGGTCACCCCGCTGGAATAGCAGCCGAATCTCCGCCAGTTGATTAATCTTTTTGTCTGCCGCAGACGGAAGCATTTCACCTTGACGCGATAGGGTGGCTATGATTAAATACAAACGTGAGCGCTCACGTTTGACGAAAGCAAGCCAAGGAGTAAAGTATGACCCTCATCAACGAATTCACCCAGCCGTTAATTGATTTACAGCCATCTTGCGACTTTTTTGTCGGCATTGATAGTGATGGTTGTGTCTTTGACAGTATGGAGATCAAACACAAAGAATGTTTTATCCCCAACATCATCAAATTCTGGGGTTTGCAGGCGGTTTCCAAATATGCGCGTGAGGCGGCAGAATTTGTGAACCTGTATTCCCAATGGCGCGGCGCCAACCGCTGGCCTGCGTTGGTTAAAGCCATTGACTTGCTGGCGGAGTGGGAGGAGGTGCAGCGGCGTAAACCCATCTTACCGTTGATGCCGAATGTGCGCGCTTTCATTCGCCAGGAACAATTTCCCCATTCCAATGAAGGGCTGGCTATGTTCATGGAGGCCAATCCCGGCAAGGAAGACCTGGCTACCGCCTGGGAATGGACGCATGCGGTCAACGCCTCCGTGAAAGATATCGTCAAAGGGGTGCCGCCGTTTCCATTTGTGCGTGAAAGCCTCTCCTTACTGCAGAACAAAGCTGATATGATCGTGGTGTCCGCCACACCGGTGCCGGCATTGACCCGTGAATGGCAGGAACATGACCTGGATGGCTTTGTACGTTTGATCGCGGGGCAGGAGATGGGCAAGAAAGCCGAACATCTCGCCATGGCGGCAGGTAATAAATACGCCAAGAACCACGTCTTAATGATTGGCGATGCATTGGGCGATCTGAACGCAGCCAAAGCCAACGGTGCGCTCTTTTACCCGATCAATCCCGGCGAAGAAGAAGCCAGCTGGCAGCGCTTTTATGAGGAGGCCGCTGACAGATTCCTGAATGATGATTATGCCGGGGGGTACGAGGCAGGCTTGATTGCGGAATTTGAGCGATATCTGCCGGAAGTGCCGCCCTGGAAAGCTCACCGCAGCTAAGCGGTTAATAAACGAGGACAAACTATGATCGGAACAGGCAGCAAAGAAACATTTCTGGGTGAAAGTGACCTGCGAGCCATTGTCAAAAATGCAGGTGAGGGAAATTTCCTGTCCGGTAAACGCGTGCTGGTGATAATCCCGGATGGCACCCGCACCATGCCGATGCCATTAATGTTCCGCCTGCTGCAGGAAGAATGGGAGCCCCAGACCAATGCGTTTGACTTTTTGGTAGCGCTGGGTACGCACCAGCCGATGTCGGACGCGCAATTGAGCCGTCATCTGGGTGTAGAAG
>DSBE01000241.1 GCA_011053085.1 Chloroflexota bacterium | reverse complement strand
GTATCTTCCACCAACAGGCACGACCATGAATTGTGCACAATGCGCCACACGCTGTTGACGATGCCGGCGATCAGGAAAAACCAGAAATTCTGCGCCAGTGCGGAGATCAATGCCGGTACGCTCCATGAAAACAATTCGAAGATTAAGGTGGCGTTGCGGCGCCCTAATTTGTCGGTGATGATACCGCCTAAGAGCGCCATCACCACCTGGAAGCCCCAGCTGATGCTGGCAATCAAGCCGATCTGCTGGTCATTCAGCCCCAATGCCAGCATGTAGATGGAGGCATAGGGCATGTAGAGATTATATGGAATGCCCCACAACGGTTCGGTCATGACCAACCCGCGGGCGTTGCCTTTCAGGTTTTTAAGAACTGAGAAAAGTGAGGGTTGTGACAATGTTTGGCTCCCAAAGATGTCGTGTACGTAAGCATCTGGCAATCTATCAAGGATACTAAGGAAAGGTCATCAACGCAAGGGAGATTGATCGCCTGTGACAGGTACCTTCTTCCCTATTAACTGATAACCAATTGGCAGGTAGTGTGTATAATTAAGTAAGGTGTACGGTGGCAAGGGAGTATTTTGATTGATTCAGGCGGAGGGTGTCATGAGTGAGGCATTCATTGGTAAGCGGTATCGCATTATTCGCAAGATCGGCGATGGCGGCATGGGCAGTGTGTACCAGGCTGTGGACGAAAGATTGACACGTGAGGTGGCAATCAAACGGCTGAACATACTCGATACGAGCCCAACCATGGTTGAACAGATCGTGGCGCGTTTTGAGCGTGAGGCCAAGGCCATGGCGCAATTCCGTCATCCCAACATCGTCAATGTTTATGATTATGGGCAGGACGAAAGCGGTCTGTACCTGGTGATGGATTATATGCCGGGAGGCACGCTGCGGGAACGCATGGGCAAACCCTTACCTGCAAAAGAAGCCGCGAGGCTGCTGCTGCCGATCGCCGATGCACTGAGTTATGTGCATGAACAGGGTATGGTGCATCGTGACGTCAAACCCGCCAACATCTTGTTTGATGTGCACAACAACCCCATGTTGACAGATTTCGGTGTTGTGAAACTGATCGAGCAGAGCGGCGCCACCCTGACAACCGCTGGTACCGGGGTAGGCACGCCTGCCTATATGGCGCCCGAACAGATGGGCAAAGATATTGACCACCGAGCTGATCAATATGCACTGGGTATCATCTTCTATGAATTGGTCACGGGCAAGAAGCCTTATGAAGGCAACACCCCGCTGCAGACCCTGTATATGCATGCCACCCAGGCGCTGCCTGATCCACGCCTGTTTGTGCCCGGTCTGCCGCAGGAGGCCTGCGAACTGCTGAAGACTGCCCTGTCAAAAAAACGTAATGACCGTTTTCCCAACATGGCGCATTTCGCCCAGGCTTTGCAGCGCATTTTGACAGCCGAGGCTGAAGACCGTACCATGCTGGCTTCTGAAAAAGTTGTGATGATGCCGCCGAAGATGCACCAACCACCTGCCAATGTGCCATCGGTTGCGCAGGCCCCGGTCTATGCTACGGCACCGGCGGCGCACAACACCCCGCCTGTCGCCCCGCTGCCAACCACAGCCCCGCCGCCGGAACGTGACAAAAAGAAATTCAATCCATTAATTGCGGTGTTGGGTTGCGGGGGATTGCTGTTGTTGGCTTTGTTGATTGTAGGCGTGATCTTTGTACCGCGTTTGTTGAATCGCGGCGGTGAACCAACCGAAACCCTTTCTGCGCTGGCCATCCGCCAAACGGAGATGGCTTTGCAGCAGACGGATACGCCTGAACCGCCCACCAGTACCCCGCAACAGCCCACAGAAACCCCATCAGCACAGGGGGGCGAGGACGATGAAGGAGCACAGCCCATCGAGACACGCGCGCCGCTTGCCACCAGGACCGAGGAAGCGATCTTGTATCAGGATGGTGATGTGCAGGAACGCCAGAAGGACAGCATGTCGATGGTGTATATCTCGCAAGGAACCTTTATCATGGGCACCAACGACAGCCGGGTGGATATGAAACCGGCACACGAAGTGCTGCTCAGTGCCTATTGGATTGACCAATACGAGGTGAGCAACAGCCAGTATGCGCGCTGTGTGACGGCTGGTGGCTGCAGCGCACCACTGGACGAAAATACCAGCACACGTGATGATTATTACACCAAGCCGGAATTTGCCAATTTCCCGGTGGTGCATGTCAGCTGGCATATGGCGGATGCGTACTGCCGTTGGGCGGGTGGAAGGCTGCCGACCGAGGCGGAATGGGAAAAAGCCGCACGAGGCACCGATCAGCGCCTGTATCCATGGGGAGATACTTCGCCTACCAGATACCTGCTCAATTATGCCGACTTGATCGGTGATACCACCGAAGTCGGCAGTTATCCAGATGGTGTCAGCCCGTATGGTTTGTATGATATGGCTGGCAACGTGCGGGAGTGGATCGCGGATTGGTATGATAAGGACTATTACCAGTACAGCCCCTACGAGAACCCAACCGGCCCTTCAGAGAGCGACACGCGGGTAATCCGCGGCGGTGCTTTCAACAGTGATGTAAACTCTGTCCGCACTGCCTATCGCATGCTGGGGTATCCGCAGAATTCAGGCGGGCACATCGGCTTTCGCTGCGTGGTAGAGCCCTGATCGAAAGCGCCAGTGATACTTAAATTGGTATAACGGCGGTATAATTGCAGCTTGTGGTACCCAGGTTTTCATTTATGGGTGTGCCGACATTGGTGATTGTATTCTGTTATAATTTTTATGTTAATTTACCAATATATTATTTGAGATTTTTTAAGGAAACCAGCCCATGACCGTACTCACCCAACTTCGTGAAATTGCCCTGCAAAAAAGCCAGGGATTGCCTGATGATGATTTCACTTTGTGCGGTCAATGGACCTGTGATCTGCTATTTTCACCCAACAAGGGTGAGCGTGTGTTCGAATATTCGGTGCTGCTGATGCAGACCCTCGCGCAGGGTGCCTGTTATTGCGCGCTTGGGCGCCCGGCCCTGCGCAAGGAGTTCATCGGACAGGATATTCGCGAACTTACAGCCCCTGACAGTGATTTTGAGGTAGCGATGCTGGATACCATTTACTCAGGCTTCGCGCACAGCTCCCAGGAAGAGCATATTCTGGTTGGTAATTCGGTGGTGAAAGCCCAGCAGCGTGCCGCCATCGTGGTGAACGAGGTGATGCGCCAGTTGCAGGATCTGCCGCGCCGCCCCAAAGTGGTGCATGTGGGGGTGGTGGGCAACATTCTCAAGCAATTGAGCGAATCGGGCATGGAGGTGTACGCCACGGACCTTGACCCGCAACTGGTTGATCATCGTATCCATTCGGTCGATATTCAGAACGGTGCACAGCATAATTACGAATTGATCGGCAGCAGTGACCTGGCACTGATCACGGGCATGACCCTGGCGACCGGCACCCTGGACGATATTTTGCAGACTGCCCGTGAAAGCAATACCAAAGTGGTTATTTTTGCCGAAACCGGCGCCTGGCTGGGGCAAGAGTATTGCCAGAGCTTCGGCGTGGATGCCGTTATCAGCGAGCCTTTTCCTTTTTATATTTTCGAGGGCACCAGCATCATCCGCGTTCATCGCAAGGACTAAGCAGTTCAATAATCCACAGGGAGTTTGATTCGTATGAATGACAATATGCTGCATATCGGTGGATTTTCGGCGGAGGAGTTGACCCAGCGCTTCGGCACACCGATGTATGTGTATGATTTTGAGCGTATTCGCACGCAGGTGGAGAAAGTACGCAAGCATCTGCCCGGATTTGCGGTGTATTATTCGTTAAAAGCCAACCCTAACAAACATATCGCGGGGTTTCTGAAGGATCTGGACTGTGGCTTTGAAATTGCCTCCGGCGGTGAGTTGTATTTGTGCCGACTGCTGGGCGTTGCACCCGAGCGGATTGTATTTGCCGGCCCCGGCAAGAGCACGGAAGAACTGACCTTCGCCATACGTGAAGGCATCCAGGCGATTAATGTAGAATCGGCACTCGAATTGGAGCGTGTGGAAGCGATCGCCGCCCAACTGAGCATGACCGCCAATGTGCAGATCCGGGTGAACACCACCAGCGGGGTCAGTGACGCCCCGGAGATGATGGTGGGGCGCCCCAGCAAATTCGGCATCGAAGAAGACGATTTGGAGAGTGTGTTGGCGCATGCCTCAATGAAACATATTAACCTGGTGGGTTTGCATCTGTATACCGCCAGCGGGGTGTTGGACAGCGAGGAAATTGTCGCCAATTTTGAGCGCGCCTGCGAAGTGTATCAACGCCTGGAAGATATCGCCGGCCATCCGCTGGGGCTGCTTGATTTTGGCGGCGGGCTGGGCGTGCCGTATGTCCAAGGTGAGAAACCGCTGGATATCGCTGCGGTTGGGCAAGGCATTCAGAGCGTCAGGGCGGAACGGTTCGCAAAGCGGGAAGAACCCGTGTTAATTGTCGAACTGGGCCGTTATTTGGTGGCAGAGAGCGGCACCTATCTGACCAGGGTGGTGGATGTGAAACAGTCACGCGGCCAGACCTTCGCCATCGTAGAAGGCGGTATGCACCAGTTCTTACGCCCGGTGTTCATGGGCTATAACCACCCGACGGTGATCGCCAACCGTATGGGCGAAGCAGCGACTGCTATCATCAATGTTGGCGGGCAGTTGTGCACTCCCATTGACATGCTGGCCAACGATGTATCGCTGCCGCCGGCGCAGGTAGATGACCTGATTGCCATCCAGAATGCAGGAGCGTATGGCTATTCCATGAGCATGATGGAATTTCTCAGCCACCCCAGCCCGCCAGAAGTGGCGGTGCAGGGCGAACGCGCGTGGCTGATTCGCCAACGCGGTACGTACGCGCAGTTATTCGACTACGAGTAAACGATAATCACAATTTTATCTGCCGCGGATGAAGGGCGGACGGCGGTAATTGGGGTCGGTGACGTTAACACATTCGATGCCCCAACAACGGGCAAGATTCTCGATCACAGGGGCGATGTGACCGACACCCAGTGAGAAATGATGGGTGGGGCCTGCCAGGCTCCAGTTCTCGATGAATTCCGCGACCGAGGGGCTGAAGCGGCAGCGGGTGTTGGTGTTGCCGGTGGCAGGAATCGGCCCGGGTAACGATTCGCCTTCCGCCAGAACAAACTTGAAGCGTCCGTCGTGGGTGGTGGTGACGCCCAAACAGGTGACGGG
>DSBE01000101.1 GCA_011053085.1 Chloroflexota bacterium | reverse complement strand
TCCTGAAGGCCCGCTTTATTACGACCGTGAACAGATCACAGATTTCTATGAACGTGAGATCGCTGCCGACCTGATCCGGCAGGCGTGTTTGGAAGAATTGCGTGATGAGATACCGCACGGGATTGCGGTCAGGATTGATGAGTATAAAGAACGAAACGACGACCAGACCTACATTCATGCCACCATCATCGTCAACCGTGAATCACACAAAGGCATCGTGATCGGGAAAGGCGGTTTGATGTTGAAACAAATCGGTACGTTGGCGCGCAAAGAAATTGAAGAAATGACCGACGGTAAAGTTTTCCTGGAGCTGCGGGTGAAGACCAACAAGAATTGGCGCAACAATCCTGACATCCTGCAGTATCTGGGGTTTGCCCTGGGGAGGTAAACATGCTTAAAAGCCTGGTATTGGTCCTTGCGATGGTGTTCATCCTGTGGGATTGGTATGAAACCCGGCGTATGTCTGTGAAAATCCGCTATCTGACCAAACCCATGGCGACAGCCTTAATCTGGCTGGGGTTGGTGCTGCACCTGCCAACTATGTCATGGCCAGTGTGGTTGTTTGTGGTGGGTCTGGCGCTGGGTTTGGCCGGCGATATTTTTCTCATGTTTTGGGGGGAGTCCTTCTTTAAGGCGGGACTGGCTTCTTTTTTTCTGGGTCACATCGCCTATATTATCGGTTTTCTCGCCAGTGGTTCTGTGAATTCACCCGGCTGGGCGCTGCTGATGGCTGTTATACCGATTGTGATCGTTGCGTTCTTTTTTCGCATTATCATCGGCAAGGTGGAAGGCAGCTTGAAATTACCGGTAATCGCCTACAGTCTTGTTATCAACCTGATGTTGTATATGGCTTTGTTGAATATTTTTCGGCTTGCGTGGGGAACTACAGCAACCATTCTGTCGATTGCAGGGAGTGCGCTGTTTGTGTTGTCTGATTCCTTGCTGGCGTATGACAGGTTTGCCAGGCTGCCCGGGCCGCCGCGTAATGAGCTGTGGGTTATGATTACCTATCACCTGGCACAAATATCGATTGCGGCAGCGGTTATCTTACGGTTTGCTGGTTAAATTTTCTTGCGGTTGTGATTTTTCGTGGATTGGCGATGCGGCAGAAAACCTTCGCCCAGTGCTTCGTTGGCCTGTCCGACCACCACAAAAGCGTCAGGGTCTGCCTCGGCAATAACGGCCTTTAATTTGGGCACTTCAGAAGCGGTAAGAGTGCAGAACAGCATGGGGCGCTCGGTATGGGTATAAGCACCGACAGCTGGCAGGATGGTGACACCACGCTCCAGGTTTTGTAAAATGTAATCTGCCACGTCCTGGGGGTGTTTGGAGATGATGAAGGCGGTGCGGAACTTGTTGTTGCCTTCCGCCACATATTCTGCAGCGATGCCTGTAATATAGATGACCACCACTCCGTAGAGTGCCAGATCCCAGCCGAAGACAAAGCCACCCGCCAGCACCACCGCCGAATCCACGATCAGATAGCCCTGGGAGATGGATATGCCGGTGTAATGGTTGAGAATGCGGCAGAGAATATCACTCCCGCCGCTGGTGCCTTTGCCGCGATAGACAATCCCGCTGCCAACCCCGTAGAGAACCCCGCCGTACAATGCCTGCAAGATAAGGTCGTTGGTGATATTGGCAGGGGCATATTGCCCCAGCAGGTTCATGAATAACGAGAAAGATACAACCGCGACAAATGTGCGCAGGGCAAAACGCAGCGCGCCCAGATAGCGATATCCCAAAACAAATAATGGAAGATTTCCCAGTAATACAATCGTACCGATGGGGATGGTGACATAGGCGTTGATTAATTGGGCGATGCCGCTGACGCCACCGCTGATCAGTTGGGCGGGGACAAGGAAAAAGCGCAATGCCAATGCCTGCACAAAGGCGCCCAAGATGATAACGGCATAATCTTTCAGGTTTTTCCAGGAAAGATCGGGCTGAAAGGAACGGATTTCGGCAATGAGTTCTTTCCTGTTCATGCAAGCTTATTCTTGATCGATCTTGAAGTTGTAGATGCCGTTCACCACCGGGAATGAACGGCCGCATTCCTGGCAGGTCAGTTGGGGCGGGGTATCCTCCAAGGGTGTGCGGCAGACAGGACAGCAGAAGAATTGGCCTGGGGCGGCTGTCTGTGAAGGGCCGATGGCGCGGCTGCGCAAAAAGACACTGGGTGTCAGCTGAACGAAATCCCCGGTCCATTGGAGGGCGTTGTCCCATTTGGCCAGTGTCTGGGCGGGAACACGCGCTTTGAGAAAGCCCGTGCGAAAATGCGAAACCGTCAATTGCCGTTCGATAGCAAATTGGGCAGCAAATAACCACTCCCGAATGGCTTTGGGGTGGAAATCATAGTTGAGAGCGACAAATTCGACTGGTTCTTTGGAAAAAGGGCTCCAGGATTGCTTGCGAAGCAGCCAGCGCGCAATGGCTTTGATGTTGTGTTTGTTGGCGAATTCAAGGATGAAAATCGCATCTTTTTGCAGCAATTCACGAATGGCATGGAAAATCGGCGGTGCATCATGCAAATGATGTAAAGTGCGGATCATGGTGGCGGCGTCGAATAAACCGGGCATAAAAGGCATGTGGTAGACATCTGCGGCGATGTAGCGATAGCGGGGTGAATCACCCAGACGTTCACGCGCCTGCGCCAGCTGGGTGGTGGAGTAATCCAACAGGACG
This sequence comes from Chloroflexota bacterium, assembly GCA_011053085.1. Taxonomy (GTDB): domain Bacteria; phylum Chloroflexota; class Anaerolineae; order Anaerolineales; family Anaerolineaceae; genus SpSt-1165. The sequence continues at coordinate 2,526 of DSBE01000101.1, read as the reverse complement.
ATTTCGTCAAATCCGCGGTAGCGGGGGGTATTGCGTCCGGCGCCAGCACCGAGTTCCAACAGACGATTGCCGGAAGCCGGCAGAAGTTTTGCCAGTGCAGCCGCCTCAGCAGCGTCTTCGTAGGCGCGCCCGCCTTCTTCCCAGAATACTTTCTGGTATTCTGATCCTTCATAATCACAGATGGGGCGATGGTCGGTCATTGTGACATTCCTTCATATACCGCAAGAGAGCTATTCATAAAAAAAATGCCTGGGCAGGTTGACCGACGGCACCCAGAGGGACTACCTTATCGCTGCTTCCTCTCGGACCTGACGAGGTTCAATAGCCTCTGCCGCGTCGGGCCCGCCCAGACGTGCTAAGCATACCGCAGGCAGGTAAGACTGTCAACCATTCAGATACTTGATGAAAAAGGGAATCACTTTCGATTTTACGAGTTCATCTTGCGATTGTCCGTCGATTGCAAACAGATGGTCAGCTTGATCAATCAGTACCAGCTCGGAGGGGTTGCCGAATTTTTTCAAACCTTCATGCAAGGTGATGCCTTGTTTCACATCGACGACGTTATCGGCGGTGCCGTGCACAATGAGGAATGGCGGCAGATTAGCGCGCAGATAGGTTATTGGGGAATATTCGCGATAGATTGGCAAACCTGGCTCAGCAGAGCCGAAGATACTCTTTGATAACTCCGGATCGTAGACAGGGATGCCTTCCAGCGATGATGGCCCACTGCAGGGTGCCACTGCCTGCACCTGAGCAGAAAATTCGGGATAATGTGTATTGTCTTCCAACACACCCAAATCGGCGGTTAAGGCAGCCATAGAGACCAGGTGACCGCCAGCGCTGTGTCCCATGATGCCAAAACGGTCTGGGTCGAGATTGAGGCGGTCGGCGTTGGCGCGCAAAAAGCGGATGGCGGTTTTCACATCGTGTAAGTGGACAGGGGCTTTGACCGCAGGGGAGAGGCGATAACTAATTGAGACACCTACGATATTGTGCTGTGGAAAGTCGGCTGAATACCACAACCAATCTTTGCTGCCCTCTGACCAGGCACCGCCATGGACGTTGATGACCACTGGCCATTTTTCACCCATTTCTGCCGGAAAGTAAATATCCAAAGAACGACCGGGGTCGTTATCGGGTGTGTAAAATACGTCTTTGAGGCTGCTGCCTAAAAGGTTGTGATCAAACATGATTTTCTCCTTCGCTTAAAATTTCTAATTTAACAATAGAGGCCAGCACCTTTTTGAGGCCTGTTTCTTTGAATTCAATATCCACGGCTTCTTCGCCATCGTCGACAAAGCTGTTGATCACGACGCCTTCTCCCCACAGAGCGTGGTGGACACGCATGCCAATATGGTAGATGGGATCTACTTCGGGCTGCCGGCGGGTTTCGGGACGCGAAAAATCGAGCCAGGAAGGTGATCGGGTGGCTCTGGCATTGTTGTCAAATTGCGCATAGCCAGTATTTCGGTGATGATGACGGGTGATGCCAGCCTTTCCTGCAACTTCGATGAAATCAGAAGGGATGTCAGCGAGGAATTCAGAAGGCAAGGTGGTCGAGGTAGTGCCAAAAAAACTACGGCGTTCAGCCCGAGTCAGATACAGCTGATCTTTGGCGCGGGTGATACCCACATAGAACAGGCGCCGTTCTTCTGCCAGTTCTTCAGGTTCGCTGATTGAACGGCTGTGCGGCAGCAGATCCTGGTCCATACCAACAATAAAAACGATCGGAAATTCCAGCCCTTTGGCGGCATGCAGCGTCAGCAGGGTGGGGGCTTCGGTGTTTTCAGGCAATGTGTCTTGATCTGACACCAGCGCCATATTTTCTAAAAAGGTATCCAACCCGCTGTCCTTATACTCATAAGTCAAACGGCGCAGCTCGTGCACGTTGGCAAGGCGGTCAATAGATGTATCGCGGTTGACAGAATCTTCTTCCAGATAATTTTCGTACTCGATAGATTCAATGATGGTATCCAGTAGTTCTGCCACTGACAGTTCTTCTTTGGCTTCGCTCCAATACAGGAATTGTTCGCCAAAGTAAATCAATTTGGGCAGAATCCTTGATGGCAGGCTATCTGCAAGGGCTGATTTTTCTTTTTCCAGGCCTAAAGAAAGAAGCAAGCGGCCCGGGCTGATCTGGGCTTTTTGGGCAGACAACAGAATGGATTGCAGGCCGACATCGCCGATGCCGCGCTTGGGTACATTGATGATGCGGCTAAAGCTGACGGCATCATCCGGGTTGTGAACCAGGCGCAGATAGGCGATCAGGTCTTTGATTTCACGCCTTCCATAGAAGCGCTGAGCGCCAACCAGGCGGTAATCAATGCCTGCCTTCAAGAAAGCTTCTTCAATCAGGCGGGACTGGGCATTGGTGCGGTACATGACCGCGAAATCAGAACCGGCAGCTTTGCCATGGTCAAGCAGCCTGCGGATGGTATCGACAACAAAGATGCCTTCATCCCGGTCATCATAAGCGGTATGCAGGATGATCTTAGGACCTTGCAGATTGCGGGCTGCCTGTAACTC
>DSBE01000156.1 GCA_011053085.1 Chloroflexota bacterium | reverse complement strand
ATCCAGGATTTTGCCATCATTGAAGAATTGAACCTTGCCTTCGGTTCTGGCCTGGTGATCTTGACCGGTGAAACCGGCGCTGGTAAATCGATTCTGTTGGACGCAATCCTGACATTGGTGGGCGCACCGGGCGATATGACCTTCATCCGCAAAGGGGCTGAACGCGCCATTGTAGAGGGTATCTTCACCCTTAATCCTGTTTTGCATGAAGGACTGATTGCGATCTTAAGAGAAGAAGACCTGCTGCTGGATGAGCATGAATTGACCTTATCGCGAGAATTGCGCAGCAGCGGACGTTCGCTGGCGCGGGTGAACGGGGTCAGCGCTTCCGCCAGGGTGGTGCGGTCATTGAGTGAATTTCTACTCGATATCCATGGCCAGGCGGAACACCTTTCGCTGTTGAACACTCGTCAGCATATCAAGCTGCTGGACCGCTATGCCAATGTCGACGGTGCGCTGGCAGATTATCAGAAGGAGTACCGTGCTTTGCAGCAATTGCGCCGTGAACTGGCAGAACTGCGCCAGGCACAGCTGGATGCCGAACGGCGTATGGATTTGCTGGAATTTCAGGCAGAAGAAATTGAGACAGCAGCCGTCAAGCCGGGGGAAGATGACACCCTGAAGCAGGAACGCGACCGCCTGGCGAATGCCGAGGCGCTCAGCCAGCTGGCGTCACAGAGCCTGTTCTTGATCGAAGAAGGTGATGAACAGGTGCCGGCGGTGTCAGACTTATTGGGCGAGATCAGCGCTGCCATGCTGGACCTGGCAAAGTTGGACAAAGCACAGCAAGGGTTGGCGGATACCTCCGAATTGATCATCGACCAGCTGGCGGAACTGGAACGCTCGCTGCATGACTATCTGGAAACTATCGAGTTTAACCCGGCGCGCCTGAACCAGGTGGAAGAACGGGTGGACTTACTCAACCGCCTCAAGCGTAAATATGGCGGCAGTCTGGAGGCGGTGATTGCCTTTGGCAAACGCTGCCGTGATGAAATCGAAACCATCACCCACGCTGATGAACGCATCGAGGTATTGGTACAAAAAGAGCAGGAATACCTGACAATCTTGAGTGACAAAGCCATGGGCATCTCAGCCGCGCGCGCCATGGCTGCCATGGCGATGGGCAAAGGCATCGAACAGGAACTGAATGACCTCAACATGAGCGGCGCACAATTTCAGGTTTCCTTCAACCACCAACCAGATGAAAATGGATTGCAGATCGCCAGCGGTGAGCGGGTGGCATTCAGCGAAAACGGCATTGATGTGGTGGAGTTCCTCATCGCCCCGAACCAGGGCGAAGGCTTCAAACCACTGGTCAAAATTGCCTCAGGCGGTGAGACTTCGCGTTTGATGCTGGCATTGAAGAATGTGTTGACCAAAGCCGACACCATCCCTACCTTGATTTTCGATGAGATTGATCAGGGCATTGGCGGGCGGGTTGGTTTCATTGTCGGAGAGAAATTGTGGCGATTGGCCCGCGAACACCAGGTGTTGTGCGTGACGCACCTACCCCAACTGGCTGCCTTCGGTGACAGGCATTATCACATCGCGAAGCACATCACGGCGGATGAACGCACGGTTACCCGTGTGGAACTGGTAGAAGGGGAGCGGCGGTTACAGGAATTGGCCGCCATGCTGGGCGGCGTGGGCGACACCAGTTTGCAGGCAGCGAAAGAACTGCAGCAGCGCGCCAGAGAGCGTCAGCAGGTGCTGGCTGCGCAACCGGACTGACCCAATCTGCCTATCACTTTTTTTCGATCAACATCTCTGGCTTAAATTCGGATACCGGCCCCTGGTAAGGTTGGGTACCAAACATTTGCGGGTTGTAGGGGCGTTTGTAAGCCAGGATAGCCAGTTCGGGGCAATAATTGTAGCAGCGCAGGCAGATATTGCACTGGTCACCAAACTGCGGCAATCCATCGACCAGGGTGATGTTGTCGACTGGGCACAGGCGCACACAGCGGCCGCAACTGGTGCATTTTTCTGCATCCACGCTCCAGATATTCTTATGGGAGGAATCAAACCCTTTGCGGAAAAAGAAACGTTGGGTCCAGCCGAAACTCAAAAAAGAGCTCTTGCCCATGATCCAGGGTTGGTTGTCAACAATATGCTGCGCCAGTTTGGCGGCTCGTTCGGCGGCATGCGGCAATTTTGCCTGAAATAGCTTCAAGATCATGGTGATGATCCAGCCAAGATCGGCATTGATGTTGTTGGGCATGTTAAAGTGCACTGCCCAGCGGATCTGGTAGCCTTTGGCTTCGATCAATTTGCGCATGAAATACGCGCCATCGCCTGACCAGGCGGCCTGTGTGACATAGATGAACATCGGTTTTTGCCCGGTCACTGCCGGAAGATTTTCAATGAAGGCTTGCATGATCAGGGGTGCATCAGAACCATAGATGGGGTAGCCAATGCCAACCATGGCCGCTTTTTCGATTAATTCATGCGCCTCATCATCCGTCACCTGTTCGATGGAGATCGGTTGCGCCTGGCAACCGCGCTCCTGCAGTTCTTCCGCGATCTGGTTGCCGACCCACCAGGTGTTGCCGGTGCCGGAGAAGTAGAAGATGGGGATGAATGCCTCCGTCATGGCTGCCTCCTGTTTCTCTTTTTCCTCATCAATATTGTCATTTTTGTGCTTTCAGGGTGGGGATGGTGAAAGAAAAGGTAGAGCCTTTGCCTGCCTCACTATCAACCCATATCCTGCCGCCATGTGCTTCGATTACAGCTTTGGCGATGGAAAGGCCCAGCCCCATGCCTTTGCTGGTGCGGGCGCGGTCTACCTTATAAAAACGTTCAAAAATCTGGCTGGCATCTTCTGCCGGGATACCGATGCCGTTGTCGCGTATCGAAACCGTGACCTCACCATCATGCTGTTGTGCGCTCACTATCACCACACCACCCGGCGGGGTGAACTTGATGGCGTTGTGCAGAAAGTTGGTGATGACAGCGCTCAGGCGTTCTGTATCCGCCATTACCATCGGCAGAAAGCGCGGCAGGGCGAGCGATAAAGAAAGTTTGGCACGCTCCGCCTGTGACAGCATGCGTTCGACAGCTGGCTCGAGAATCGTTGCCAGCGGGATTGGTTTGATCTGCAGCGGTACCTCGCCAGACTGGGTGCGTGACAATTCCAGCAGTTCTTCAACCAGTTGTGACATGGTTTCAATGGATTCTTCCATTAAGTCCAAGAAATGCTGGGCGGCTTCAGGATCATCGATGGCACCGTCTTGCAGGGTTTCCGTCATCAAGCGCAGGGAGGTGATCGGCGTGCGCAGGTCATGGGAGATGTTGGAAATAAAATCTCTGCGGATGGTTTCCAGTCGGCGCAAGGCGGTCAGGTCCTGCAAAATCAACAAGTATCCGAGTTCCTGTAATTCAACGAAGGGTGTGATGATGACCTGTAAAAAACGCCCCTGTTCGCCGCTGGTTTCAATGAGCGCACCCTGCTGTTCGCCACTTTCCTGGCATCTGTGCCACAGGTCAATGACCTGGTGATGGCGCACCACCTCAGCGAAGGAGTGGCCTACGGAGTCTTCCTGGCGCGTGAGCAATAACTGCATGGCAGCCGGGTTGATGTATTGCACCATGCCGATGTTATCGGTGATCAAGGCGCCGTCTGCCATTTGCTCCAGTACCACTGACAGGCGGTTTTTCTCGCCGTTAATGATGGCAAGCTGGGTTTCAAAACGTTCGCCCATGTTGTTGAGGGCACGGTTCAATGCCTGCAGGTCTTGCGAACGGGTGTGGGTAATGGTGTACTTGAAATCGCCTGCCTCCAGGCGTTCCAGGCGTTCTGCCAGTTCACGGATGGGGCGGGCGTTGTTGTTGGAAATAATGATCGAGATGAGGATGAAGATGATCACCATGGTTCCGGTCAGTACGGTGATGATGCGGGATACCTGGCCCAGATAAGCATTAAAAGTTGTTGAAGGAATCGCCACCCGCACCACGCCAACCATCTCGCCAGCGTGCACTGAGCTTGCTGCGGTGTAGATGACTTCTTCGTCCAATGTGGCGCTGCCGCGAATGTGGGTGCCTTCACCAAAACGGATGGCTTGCTGCACTTCGGGCCGATAATAGTGGTTATCCATGGTCAGACGGTCATCATCAGATTCGCCCAAGACAGTGCCATCAGAGGCGATGAGGGTGACCCTTGCGTTTAATAATTGCGCGTAATGCCGGGCGATCTCATCCATCCCTTCGGAAGGGGTGGCTTGTGCCAGTTGCGGCGCCAGCACTTCTGCCAGCAAATGGGATTCGCCCAGTAATTTTTCTTGATAGACGTTGAGGAAGGTATTGCGTAACAGGGTGGTGACAGCAAAGGCAAGAATCATCATGCCCAACACAATGATGATGATGAAGGGGATCGCAATTCGATTGCGCAAGCTGTTGCGCATCATGATCAGCCTTCGAAGCGGTAACCGGTGCCGTGGATGGTGATAATGCGGGCGGGATTGGCTGGATCGGGTTCGATTTTTTCGCGCAGCCAGCGAATATGCACATCTACGGTGCGGGTGCCGCCGGTGTATTCCCAGCCCCACACTTCGCGTAGAATGGTGTCGCGAGAGAGAGCGGTACGGCGGTGAGAGGCAAGATAGTGCAGCAGGTCATATTCTTTGGGCTTCATGGTGAGAATTTGACTGTTGCGGGTCACCTCACGACGATTGTTGTCAATGACCAGATCTCCATGCTGCAGGATTTGTTTGGCGTCCACCGATTCATTTGTTCCTTTTTGATCGGCGTCATCCTGGATCATCTTCATGCGGCGTAAGTGGGCTTTGACACGAGAAAGCAGTTCACGCATGCTGAACGGTTTGACAATGTAGTCATCAGCGCCCATTTCCAACCCCAGCACGCGGTCGATCTCACCAGAGCGGGCGGTCAGCATGATGATGGGCAGGTTGAGTTCTTTGCGCAGGATGCGGCAGACTTCAAACCCATCCACGTTGGGCAGCATGATATCCAGGATCATCATATCGGGTTGGTGCTGCTTGGCGAGGGTGATGGCGGTTTCGCCATCGGCGGCAACAAGAATTTCATATCCCTGTTGACGCAGGTTGTAAGCGATGGTTTCCCGCAGAGCGAGTTCGTCTTCAACTACCAGAATTGTTTCGGTCATGGTTGATCTTTTCTGTTAACAAACTAAATTGATTATAACAAAATGCTACCTGTTGAACGGATGAATAGTTTAACGGATTGTTAAAGCTCAATGAATTGCCTCCTGCCGGGCGGGCAGGTGCT
>DSBE01000279.1 GCA_011053085.1 Chloroflexota bacterium | reverse complement strand
TTCCATTACTATCTATTATAAGGTTAATATTCATTAATTTTTATTAACACCGATAAAGTGTAGAGTCAATGTGTGCCAGCCTGAACCTTTGTCAGGAATAGATCCTGCAATCAGCAGGGCGTTATTTTCAATGGCTAAGTCCATCCATATGGCGGAATAGTCCTTCCAGGTCGTTGACCAGCGCCGGATCATTCTTTGCCAGCAGATCAATCAACCCGGCGCCATGGGCATAGAAACTGACGCAGGTGAACGGCTCATGCCCACCGCCCTGGTTGAGGGACAGGTTCAGGGCTGACTGCATGCGGTTCTCCAACCAGCGCGCGAAACCTTCTTTCCATTCCTGCCACAGCATGTATTCATAGCCCAAGGACGCCAACATGGCCCGCAGCACTGCCCGCGCCTCGATCACGGCAATGGTGTTGGTCATAACCTTTCCTTCATTAACAGTTTGGCTGCAAATATTATAGTATTGAAATATACCGTTGTGTAAGGCTGGAGAAAAACACAACGGTATATCATTTTCTTTGTACCGGATGGCAGACAAACAAACAATTACATGGCGTCATCCCCAAACTCAGTGCAAAATGCTTTTCGCAGCTGTACATCCCATTGTCCGATGGGGGCGAGCCTGCCAAAGAAGAAACGCAACACCGGCGGTTCAGAAATCCAGGTCAGCCCTCTTACCAATTCACGGTGCTCAAACAACCATTTCAGGCGGTCAACAGCATATTCAATGTGTGACATGGTATACACACGCCGCGGCAAAGCCAGGCGCATCAACTCGACCCCCGCAGGCACATCATTTCCGTCTATGTCACGATCGGTTGAGATGGTGCCGCGTTCCATACCACGCACACCAGATACCAGAAAAAATGCAGCCGCCAGCGCTCCGGCAGGATATTCAGTCTGGGGAATGTGTGGTAGAAAACGGCTCACGTCAACATGGCAGGCCAGTCCTCCGGCGGGTGTGACCACTGGTAGATTTTCTTCCACCATGCGCCTGACAAAGAATGCCACCATCTCAGCCCCTGAGCCGGCGATATCACCAGACAGCATCTCGCGCAAACCAACTGCCATAGCTTCAATTTCTTTGGTTGACATGCCACCGTAGGTGGAAAACCCTTCAAAAAGCGGCACCAGCGGCAGCAGGCGATCAAACAGTGCCTGGTCATTCATAGCAATCATGCCGCCGCGCACAGCGGGGCCTTTGCGGGCGGACATATAATAAAGGTCAACCATTGTCATCATTTCTCTGGCAATATCTGCCACATTGCGCTCCGGCTGTTCGCGCTGCTGAATAAAGAAAGCATTTTCCATCAGCAATGAACCATCGAATACCAGCATAATGTTGTGCTGGTTGCAGATTTCACGCACAGCTTGTAGGTTACGCATGGAAAAAGGTTGTCCGCCGATCAGGTTGGTTGTGGCTTCCATGCGGATGAATGCTACGTTTTCTGCCCCAAGTTCATCTATCGTTTTGGTAAGTTTATCCAGATCGATATCCCCTTTGAATGGGTTGTCGCTTTGAGTTTTCAGCGCTTCGTCTTGATACAGTTCCAATACCACCCCGCCTGCCATCTCAAAATGGGCTTTGGTGGTGGTGAAGTGGTAATTCATAATGCAGGCTTGACCAGGCTTGACAAAGGTTTTGGCGATGAGGTGTTCAGCGGCGCGTCCCTGATGCACGGGGATGGTGAGAGCGAACCCCAACATCTCCTTTACCGCGTCAGCCAGTTTGAAAAAGCTTTCGCTGCCCGCATAAGCATCATCTGACACCATCATGGCCGCTAGCTGGTTGTCGCTCATGGCGTTTGTGCCGCTGTCCGTGAGCATATCTAGAAAGATGTCGCGGCTGCGCAGCAGGAAGGTATTAAAGCCTGCCTCCTGCATGGCTCGATGGCGCCGATCTATTGGGTGCAGCCAGGTTTGTTGCACAATGCGCACCTTGTGCATTTCCATGGGGATGGTTTTTCCAGACGATAATGTGATTTGCATGTTTACTTCTCCTATAAAGTTGGTTGGGTTATGAAAACAAAAAACGAGCCATCCGTATGGATTGGCTCGCTCTCTACAGGTGAGGATGGAATCAAATCAGGTATTCATCAACCACACACTACCCAACGACCTTCCAAACAGAAGTCTGGCTGGCTTGGGATAATAATAAGCATAGGAATTGTTGAACGATAAAGTCATCAGGGTCTGTTTCTGATTTTGTGACATTATAACGGCATGCCGTAAAAAAACAAAGGAATGCACAAGATTGATAGATATTTCTCATCCGAAGCCATAGTGTATAATTTTTAGTGGCATGATAAACCAATCCCTTTTCCGCCGTTATTCGTGAATACCGACATACTCCTGACCTTTGCCATCCTGGCTGCCGCTACGCTGTTCTTCATCACCGAATGGCTGCGGGCAGACGTGGTGGCATTAATGGTGCTTGTGGCGGTGGTGGTCAGCGGCCTGGTCACACCACAAGACGCCATTGCTGGCTTTGGCAATTCGGCGGTAGTGACCATCTGGGCGGTCTACATCCTTTCAGCAGGATTGGCGCGCACCGGTGTGGCAACCATGTTGGGCAGGCAGGTGGTGCGGCTTTCAGGCAAATCGGAAAAAGGACTGATGAGTGTTTTGATCGTCAGCACCGCACTGGTGACTTCGGTGATGAATATCAATGGCGCGGCAGCCATGTTCCTGCCGGTGACCATCAATATCGCCCGCCGTACCAAACGTGCGGCTTCGCGCTTGTTGATGCCCATGGCGTATGGCGCGCTGTTGGGAGGCATGCTGGTGTTGTTTGGCACTTCTTCCAACCTGGTGGTGAGCGGCTACCTGTATGAGGCGGGATTGCCGCCGCTGGAATTCTTCAGTTTCACCCCCATCGGTCTGGTCATCCTGGCAGCCGTGCTGATGTATATGAATGTGATCGGACACCGCTTGCTGCCGCAGCGACAGACCCCGCAATCAAGCGCGGCAAGGAACGGCAATGGCGAAGACCTGCACAGCCTGTATGGCATCGAAGAACGGCTGGCGCTGCTGACCATCCCCGCGGGCAACCCTCTTGTCGGTATGACGATTAATGAAAGCCGCATCGGTCACACCCTGGGGTTGACCGTTTTGCGCATAAAACGTGCCAATGGTCACCGTTATTCTCCCACAACAGATATGAAATTGGAAGCCGGCGACCGTCTGCTGGCGCTGGGGCGTTTAGACCAGTTAAACCAATTGACCCAGGCGCGGCTCTTTGATATCGAGGAAGATGTACCGGCTCTTGATCAAATTTTGAGTAATCACATCTATCTGGCTGAGTTCCGGCTGTCTGATCAGTCCCCATTGCTGAACCAGACCCTGGCAAGTATTGATTTTCGCCGAATGTATCAGGTCAACGTGATCGCCATCCGCCGCGGCAAGCGTTTTTTTCGCACCAGGTTGAATCACATTCCGCTGCAGCAGGGTGATTATCTGTTATTGGAAGGGCAGTCCAACCACTTGGAAGCGTTCAGCCAGGAGCCTGATTTTCGTATGTTGACCCAGGACAAAACTTCTGAATACCATCTGTCCGAACGCCTGCTGTTCATCACCATCCCTGAAGGCTCAGCACTGGCTGGTAAATCTTTACAAGAAGTACGTTTGGGAGAAGTCTATGGCATTTCGGTGCTGACCATTCAACGCGGTTTAGAAGAATGGACTCTGTCTAAAGCTGATACTGAGTTAGCTGCGGGTGATAGGATGATTGTATCAGGTCATCCCACAGATATTGACGCGTTGGATGGTTTGCGCAATCTTTCTATCGAAGTAGATGTCGACGTTAAGGCAGCTGAACTTGAATATGATGATTATGTCATGGTTGAGGTAATTCTTTCACCGCATGGCAGCCTGGGTGGCAAGACCTTGCAGGACATCCATTTCCGCGAGAAATTTGGTATCTCGGTCCTGGCCATCTGGCATGGAGATAGGCCTTACCGCACAGCACTTTCCGACCTGCCTCTGCAAAACGGAGATGGGTTGCTATGTTATGGGCGGAGGGAACGCTTTGCATTGCTCGCCAAAGAACCCGATTTCGTTGTAATGCGCATGGATGTGCAGGAGCAACCGCGTTTGGACAAAGCACCGGTAGCGGCGGTGATCATGGTCGCCGTGATCGGGCTCGTGATCTCACGCCTGCTCCCGATATCAATTGCTGCCATCGCCGGAGCCGCTATGATGGTAATCACCGGCTGCCTGGATATGGATGAAGCCTACCGCGCCATTAACTGGAAAGCAATCTTTATTTTGGGTTCCATGCTGTCATTGGGGATGGCGATGCAGCAAAGCGGTGCAGCGCAATTCTTGGCCAATGGCGTCATCAGCACCATCGGTGATTTTGGCGTTCATGCCATTCTGGGCGGGATCATGCTGCTGACCCTGGTGTTGAACGCTTTGATTCCCGGGGTGGTCAATGCCGTCATTATGACCCCTATCGCCATGGTTACCGCAACCAACCTGGGGGTATCACCGCTGCCATTCGTGATGGGCATTGCCTACATGGTGGCTTCCAGTTTTATGACGCCGGTCTCGCATGCCGCCAATATGCTGGTGATGAGCCCGGGCGGTTATCGCTATACCGATTATGTGAAGAACGGCATCCCCATCGCGCTGATCGTTTTTGTGGTCAGTTTTCTGATGATGCCATTTGTCTTCCCGTTCTGATAGGCAATTTGCACCATTCAGACTTTCGTACAGGATAAAAAATCCTCCCAAAGTAGGGTATTTTTTCCTTCTCTGGCAGGGTGTCAGGGAGGGGCAAATGTTTTATTGTATAGTTGTCGCTCAAACGAAGGAAAACGAACACTATTTTCACAAAAGGAGAAAGATCATGTATAAAAAAATAACCTTGCTGTCCATGGTGGCTGTGCTCTTGCTCGTGCAAGCCTGCTCCAGCATGGTTCCGGCGCAAGACGCGCAATCACGCGCAAAGGTCGCTGAAGGCTTTTATGACCGGTATCTGGGCTACATCAGCTATCCCGCCAAAGAATCCTTCCACAACAGGTTGTCAGAAGGCGCCTATCGCGACAGCGGTTATCTCTTGCAAGCTTTCTTCGCAAAACTGGTCACGTTGGTGGAAGGAAACTTGTTCTTTGACCCGGTTCCGATGGCGCAGGACATTCTCTCAAATTTCAGCGTAGATGTCAGTGCTGAGGCAGACAGAGCGGTTGTACGCCTGCAATTCGGCGACCTTAGTGTCAAAGATCTATTGATCAGCCTGGTGGAAGAAGACGGCACCTGGAA
>DSBE01000100.1 GCA_011053085.1 Chloroflexota bacterium | reverse complement strand
TTCTTCTTCAATGCCCAATTCATTCGCCAGGATTTCAATCGTCTCACGGGCGCGCACTGCCGGCGAAGAAAGCACAAATTCAGGAATCAGGTCTTCTTCTTTCAGCACCTGGGCGATCCGCAGCATGTCTTTCTCGCCGCGCTTTTTAAGCGGCCGTTGAAAGTCAGACAAAGAGGAATCTTTCCAACTGGATTTGGCATGGCGCATCAATAAAAGCGTTTTCATCCTATGGCTCCTATCTTGTATCCGGTTTACCCTTATGTTACCAGAAAATGATTACACTCGGATAATGCGGTTTTCCAATCTGCTTTGTTCTGCCGCAAACACCAATGCATGCGAAGCGAGTGTTTCCTCCGGACCCGATAGGATGTGGTTGCGATCACCGGTCAACAACGCTTCAGTGAAAGCATTCATCAAACCATAATCACCACCACCGTGACCTTCAATGCCAAGATTACCGCCGCTCTCAGGTTCAATGGTCTTGCGGGTATCGCTGAGGAAATCGTACAATTCCACCGTTTCCCCATTCCCGACAATCTGGCCGCGCGTGCCAAACAGGCGCGAGGAGCGATGTTCCATCGGTGTAAATGCCATCATACTGAAAGTGGCCGTCTGCCCGCCGTCAAATGCCATGTTAACTACCTGATGGTCAACCACATCATTATCACAATAATAAACGCAACGGCCGTAAGGGCCTTCGCGCAATGCCTCTGTCACCCCGTCAATCGTGAGGTCTTCAGTAATGATATTCACCAGCCAGCCCGTGTAGCCGCGTTGAACAAAGCCATCCAGGTATATGCGTTTGGCGGAATAGGGGCATCGCTGCTCAACCTCAATCGGGCAATCCAGGCAGCGTTTGGCAGCACCTCTCGGCGCCTGGTCAGGTTTAAAGTGGCTGAGCGTGCCGAACGATGAGAGCTGCTCACACCTTGCCTCCATGATGTAATGGATCCAGTCAAGATCATGGCAGGATTTCGCCAGCAACATGAAGGAGGATTCTTGTGAGTTACGCCAGTTGCCGCGCACAAAGGAGTGCGCCATATGCCAGAAACCGACTGGTTCAACCAGGTCTACACTCACCAAGTCACCAATAGCTCCCTCAGCAAGCAGCTGTTTTACCAAGCGGGTGAATTGTGTGTAGCGCATCACATGTCCGACAGCGAAGGGTATATCCGCCTGCTTCACTGCCTCAATGATATGTTCACAGGCTTCCAGCGTTGGTGCCAGTGGTTTTTCGAGCAGCATGCCGTAGCCCAACTCAGCAAACGCTACTGCCGGTGCTTCATGCATGGCATCCTGTGTGGCAATGATGACGGCATCCGCAAATTTGGCAGCGTCCGCCATTTCACGCCAATCTCGAAACACCTGTGCATCGGGAATGGAAAACTCATCTGCTATGCGTTCACGATGGAAATTACGCGGCTCCGCTACCCCCACCACTTGCATCCGCTCTGGATGCATTTTTGCATATTGGGCATAGCCATAACCACGCCCACCAGCCCCGGCAATGATCACTTGAATCGGTTTCACGTTGTCTCCTTTTTTTCCAATCAATATTTCTGAATTATAGTCCATTCAGGCGTTTACAATCGCAAAAGAAAATTTCTTTTTCATCTTCAGCCTTGCTATAATAGCATTATGAAATCTACCAATTTTTTGCGTGAAACCTTGCGTAAACGAACAACCGCAGGCGGTTTTTATACAAAACTCACCGGCAGCAAAGTGCAATGCTTTGCCTGCGCCCATGAATGCACCCTCAAACCGGGGCAATTCGGCGTCTGTCATCTGCGATTCAACCAGGAAGGTACACTGCAAGTGCCGCACGGTTATGTCGCCGGCATGGGACTCGATCCGATCGAAAAAAAGCCATTCTTCCATTTCTCGCCCGGTGCCCTCACCATGAGCTTTGGCATGGTCGGCTGCAATTTCCATTGCTCCTTCTGTCAGAATTGGGTCAGCGCGCAGAGCCTGAACGATCCAACTGTTTCTTTTCCTGCCCAATACCTGACCCCGATCTCGTCAGAAGAGGTCGTACATGCGGCGAAACGCAACCACGCATCGGTGGTGGTGTCTACCTACAACGAACCATTCATCACCATGGAGTGGGCGGTTGAAATCTTCCAGAAAGCCCATGAGGAAGGCATGCAAACCGCCATGGTGTCCAATGGCTTCGGCACGCAACAAGCCATAGAAAAACTCTCCCCCCATCTTGATGCGTTAAAAATTGACCTCAAGTCCTTCAGCGACGACCGTTATCGTGAATTGGGCGGAAGGCTGCAACCTGTGTTAGATACCATCGGCTGGGCGCGCGAAGCCGGTTTATGGGTCGAGATAGTCACACTGCTCATCCCTGAATGGAATGACAGCAAAGAAGAAATTTGGAACTTAACCCGCTTCCTTGCAGGCGTATCAAGAGACATCCCCTGGCATGTCACTTCTTTTCACCCTGATTACCACATGCAAGACCGCAACCGCACCAACGCATCATCACTCAGTCTGGCTGCTGAACTCGGGCAGGAAGCCGGCCTGAACTATGTCTATGCTGGCAATCTGCCCGGCAAGGTCGGTTCACTGGAAAACACATACTGCCCGCATTGCCAGAAAGAACTGATCACCCGCCGTGGATTCTTTATCAGCCACAACCGCATCACCGCACAAGGAGCCTGTCCTGCCTGTGAGACACCTATCGCCGGATATTTCCCGCCTGAACGCCAAAATCGCTCCTTATATCATTCGTTTTTAGTATAATCACAATATCAAAACAACCAAACTTACAGGAGAACTATCCATGGATGGCCTATTTGTCTTTATTCTGTGCACAGGCATTTTTCTTGTCGCCCTTATACTCGTATTGGTCCGCTCCTCCATCAAAGTGGTGATGCAATATGAACGCGGTGTTGTGTTCCAATTGGGCAAATTTAAGACCATGAAGGAACCTGGCCTTGTATTCCTTGTCCCGATCCTACAAAAAATGGAAGTGGTCGATATGCGCATAAAAACAGCAGAGGTCCCCCGCCAGGAAGCCATGACCAAGGACAATATCTCCGTGCTGGTCAATGCTGTGGTGTATTTCAAGGTTGTTGATCCCAAGGCTGTCATCGTCAATATCCAGGATTATGCCTATGCCATCCGCCAGTATACCCAGGCAGCTTTGCGTGATGTCATCGGCAACCAGGAAATGGATTTTGTCCTGACCGAACGTGAAGCCATTGCCACTGACATCCGCGCCATTGTGGAAAGTGAAACCAGCGAATGGGGACTGGATGTTGAATCGATCAAAATCCAGGAGATCGAACTGCCCGCCGAAATGAAACGTGCCATGGCCAAACAAGCGGAAGCCGAACGGGAACGCCGCGCCATGATCATCGCCTCTGAAGGTGAATTGAAGGCGGCAGACAACCTGAACAGAGCCGCCGAAATCCTCGCCGCCAACCCCGGCGCTCTGCATCTGCGCACTTTGCAGACCATCCGCGACATTGCAACCGATCCTTCCGAAAAGATCGTTCTCTTCATGCCCAACAATTTCGGCGAGGCCATCGCAAAAGTAATCAAAGAATAGCACCATGATCCAGCTTGATAACAAATACCGTTATCTGCAAATCGCCTTCAACTACGATACCGCCATGGTAAGGCGTATCTTGCCAATGATCCCATACGGAGACAACATTTTCATTGAGGCTGGCACTCCCTATCTCAAAAGAGAAGGATTGGCAGGCATCCGTCTGATCAGAGCCTTATGGCGGGGGGTCATTATCGCTGACATGAAGGTAGCTGACGGCGCAGAAGCAGAAGTGAGGATGGCAAAAGCTGCCGGCGCCAGCGGAATCACCTGTCTTGGCTCCTCGCCCCTGCCCACGCTCAAATTATTCATTGACACCTGCCAGCAGGAGCAAATGCTCTCCATGATCGATATGATCGGAGTCGATGATCCATTGGATGTGATGCGTCCCCTGTACACTCCGCCTGATGTAGTTGTCCTGCACCGTGGACGAGATGAAGAACAGACTCGTGAAATCATGCGTGGTTATCGTCATATCAACCGCATTCATAGCAAGTTCACCTCACTGATCTCGGTCGCAGGCGGTGTGGATGTAAAAGAAGCGCGCAGCGCTATTTTCAATGGCGTTAACATCGTGGTCGCCAACCTGGTGCGTCCTGAAGATAGCTGGAAGGGCATCTCTACTGGTGAAGATGTCAGAAAGACCGCCCAGGCTTTCCTGGACACCATCGCTTAAGTTATGGAAAATAAACAACCCTCTCATCAATGGATGAGGGGGTTAATCTGCTTTGGGGAGCCCCAGTAACATCACTTCTGCCAGCAGTTGGGTATTGACATTGGCTTCCAGCATGGCAAGATGCTTCTGTAACCCTGTCAGCTGCTCGCGGGTTGATTGCACATCCATCCAGGCAGCCACTTCATCGATAGCCGGCAGATAATCAATATGAATGATGCGCGCTTTTTCCCCTTCGATGAGCCGTACCAGCACATCCCGCCAGAAGGTAAACCACACCTGCCCGGCACTGATTAACAGCTCACGCTCGTAGCGGAAATTTTTCTCTGCATATTGAAAACGATCCACCCGATCCATGGACAACAAAGCCAGCAGATCATCCAGCCATTTCTTGCGGCGCTGGGCTCTTTCTGGCTCTCCCATCAGCGAAAGCGCAAAGCCAACCCGCCCGCCTGAGATACTGGCGAAAAGCTGGGCTTCTTCTTCACTTACCGGAAGCGTGTCCAGGAAATAAGCGGCTAACGTATTCGTTTCCATCGTGCGCAGCCGCAATATTTCGCAGCGTGAAGCGATGGTTGGCAGCAAACTGTCCACGGAATCGGCTGTCATCAGTAAAATCACCCGTGGGGGAGCTTCTTCCAGCGTTTTCAGCAGGGCATTTTGCGCATTATGCGTCGCCAGGTGGAAATTCAACAACATGGCAATCCGGTAAGGAGCTTCAATTGGTGTTAACGACAATGTCCGCTGTAATTCACGGATTTGCTCAACCTTGATACTTTGCGAATCTTCCAGGCATTGCACCACTGTCATGTCCGGATGCTGCATGCGTTCCATCTGGGTGCAGATACGGCAGGTGCCGCAAGGCTGTTGGTTTTCATCGACTGCCTGACAGTTCAATGCCTGCGCAAAGCGCACCGCCAAAGTGCGCCTGCCGATGCCCTCTGGCCCGCAAAACAAATACGCATGCCGTATTTGTCCAGTCTGGAGGTGCTGTTGCAGCATCCTGACCGCCCAATCATGCCCAACAATCTGCCAACCCTGCTTTGTTTCCTGCACCTCATCCATACCCTTTATTCTACTTGAAATCTGGCC
>DSBE01000181.1 GCA_011053085.1 Chloroflexota bacterium | reverse complement strand
GATCAACCATAACATCAAAACAGGGCGCCAAACGGCGCCCTGTTGTTCTTTCTGTAAGATAGTACGGAATGTTTAGCCGTTCTCGATGCTTTTCAAGCAGGTGTTGAGGTTTGCCAGGCTCCACTCAATGGCTTGCAGCGATTCTTCGACCCCTTCAAACTCGATCGAGACTGCACCATCGTAGCCAGCTTTGTGCAAAATGCGCAGGCATTGTGCAACCGGCACCACACCATGCCCCAGGATAGTGCCGCGCAGGAAGTTGCCGGCGCGTGTGCCAAACCAGCCCTGCCCATTCACGGGATAGCTGCCGCCATGCCACAGGAAATCCTTGACATGCACGTGCGCCGCCAGGGGTGCCACCAACCCGACTGCCATTTCCGGCGCTTCATCGACGCACAGGAAGTTGCCGATATCAATCAGCAGGCCGAAGTTGGGGTGATTGACCTGGCTGACCAGTTTTTCTACGCGCAGGCTGTCCTGGGCAAAGAAGCCGTGGTTTTCCACCATGGTGCGGATGCCGAATTTTTCCGCTTCGATGGTGACCGCGCGGCAGCCTTCTGCCAGCAGCGGCAAGGTGTCATCAAAGGTGCGCATTCCGCTGCCGGGCCGCGGTCCGTGGGTGACGTCATGGCGCATGCCGTTGACGCCCAGCAGGCGGGCTATTTCCAGCTCGCTGACCAGGCTTTGCACCTGTGCCTCGACGCCGCCTTCGCCCAAAAAATCAGCGCCGATGGTGTAGTTTTCGACCGGTAGACCGGCCTGGTCGCACTTTTCTTTGAAACGCGCGGCGAGTTCTTGAATGGGCATTCCTGCGGGGGTTCCGGCGGTCGCCAGTTCGATGCAGTCAAAGCCCATCTCGGCGGCTTTGGCGGGGATATCGAAATAATCCAGTCTGCCCGCGTGCACGGCCTGGGTAAATGAATAGGTACTGATACAGGTTCTCATGGTTTTCTCCTTTGATGAATGATCTCTGCCCTTGACATTGATGGATGCAATAGCAGGCGGAGTATCTACTGTAATAGTAGCTCATTCGAAGCGCGGCGAGAAGGTTTTTCAGCCAGATGAAAAAAGAGCCAGACCAGGATACTGTGTCCTGCCATGGCTCTTTACTGAGGTTGAAACAGCTTGTGTTCCTGCTATCCCAGCAAACGCGCCTCCACCAGCCAGTAATACAGCAGGTACAGGCCGGCACCGATCAGGAAGAAAGCGCTCAATTTGTGGATAAAGGATGTGATCGCGCGCAGCCATTTGCCCAACAGCCGCCGAAACAGTGCAGCGCCGAGGGTCACTACGAAGATGATCAAGCCCATCCCGGCGGCATAGGCAACGAACTGGCCGGTTGCTCCCGCCACCCCCTGACGGGTAAGTGAGGTGGCTACCACCACCAAAAAGATGGGCAGGGTGCAGGAGAGCGAGCCCAGGGCGTAAGCCATGCCAAACACGAATCCGCTCAAGGCACCACTGGTTTGTTTTTTGTTCAGTTTTTCGAGGGCGGAGATGCCAAAGGTGCGATTGCTGACCAGGATCCAGATGCCCAGCGCGGTCATTAACACACCGATCACGATGCCGACCGCAGAAAAAGTGCTGATGACCCACTGGCTGCCCAAAGAAACCAGCAGCCCGACCACTGAGAATACCACCAGAAAGCCTGCGGTGACCGAGAGGGTTAGTTTGAGCCCTTTCCACAGGCGGCGTTTCAGGCTGTCGGTTTCATGTTCGGCGGGTTTGAGCTGCGCAAACACATAGGAAGGCAGCATTAACAATCCGCAGGGATTGGCGCTTGCCACCATACCTGCCGCAAAGGCATAACCGATTGGCAGCAAGGTGACGAAATTGGCGATGCCGGCTTCTACCCCTCCGCGGAAACGCACCAGGAGAAATAGCAGCCCCGCTACCAAAAAGATAGGCAGCACGAAACTGAGCGCCACGGTCAGCCACTGGCGGGGGGCGTCCTTCGGGTCTACGGCAATGGGGCTGGCGGATTTTTGCACGAATAATTTTTTGGCCATGGGTTTACCCTCCCTTATTTGAGCGCGGCGATCTTGGCATTGAATTGCTCAAGGCTCAGCAAACCGGTATAGACTTCGCTGATCGAGCCGTCGGCGTTGAAGAAGACCGTGGTGGGGGTGCCGAGTACGGTGTACTGGCGCATCACCTCCACGTCCTGGGTGGTGCCGGCAGGAAAGGTGAGTGATTTTTCTTCGATCAGGGCAAGGGCATCTTCCTTATCACCCAGCCGCACGAATGGCCCAATATCGATGGCAACCAGTTGGATGTCGTTTTGGTAGGTGTCATAGACCGTTTGCAGTTCGTCCATCTCGATCACGCAGATCGGGCACAGCCCAGCCCAGAAGTTGATCACCACCGGCCTGCCGTCAGTAAACAACTGGCTGGCCTGTATATTCTGCGCGCCGTCAAAGCCCTGGTAAACTTCAATGGCAAAGTTATATTTGAGGGACAGACCGCTCTCGCCCGTGTCGCTTCCTGACGCCAGTTGATACACAGCCGTATCCGGGCGGAAGCCAAACCATGAAAACCAGAAATGGTTGGCGCTGATCACCGGGGTCAGCCGTTCGCCTTGCAGCGCGCCGGCAGTGGCATAGCCGTGGATGTCCCAGACTGTGCCGGTCTCCATATCGAAGATCTGTCCATCTTTTACGGCAAAGGTCAGCACCTGCCCATCGAGGGTGCGTTGATACGCGGCGGCAGCGCCGACATCCGCGCCCGATGCGATCTGAGAAGCGCCCAGGGCGGAGTTGGTGCCTGCCTGCCAGAATACCGCAATCTCCTGCTCCGCAAGTGTGTCGTTGATCACCTGTTCGGTTGACAGGATCGAAAACGGATAGGCTTTGGCGGCAGACCCCACTTCAACCGCCAGCACGCGTTCCATGGCGTCCAGGGCGTCAGAAGTCTCGCCAAAATACAGGAAAGGTTCGCTGCCGGGGGTGTCATAGCCTGTGTAAGGGTTCTGTCCATAGCTGCGCAAGAAACCCGTTTCGCGTGAGAGCACCAGCCCCTCTGGATAACGCTGCGAGAAAGCTTCAAAAGAGGTCATGGCAGAAGGATAGCGGGTCAGCACTTTGCCGGTCAGGCTGCCGACGATGGCTTCGCCGCTGGCTTGCTGCCACCAGCTTTCGGTCTGGCGGTCATACATGATCAGGTTGCTGTTTCGCAGCCGTCCCGAGGTGCCGAAATCATACACCACGCCATCCAATTCACGCTCAAAAGCCAAAGTGGAGTTGCACAACGGGCAGAATGTGGTTGTGATGGGCACGCCGTTGATCTCATCGTTGACGATCTCATGCCACGTCATAATTTGAATGGGGTAGGCGCGGGCGATCCCGTCTACATCGACCACCACCACCGGTTCAGTGAGCGCAAGCCATGTCAGGGCTTCGCCGATGGAGGTAAAGACGGGGTTGTCAATCGGGGGAATGCCGTCTTTGGGCGGCCCGCCGGACATGATCTCAGTATAAGACACCGAGTGAATGCTGAAATCGGTGGAGAATTCACTGGCTGCGCCAGCCGGGGGGTTCTCGCCTTCGATCAATACGGGTGTGCTGGTCATTGGTTCAGTTTCAACTTCATCAGGTGAAGTGGTCTGTAAGTCCTCGGTTACCGGGGCAGCCTCCGGCAGGTCACCGGTTACTGCACTGGTACAGGCAGCTGTAAAAAAAATTAACAAAACGAAGAACAGGAATTGCTTTTTCATGGTTATCTCCTGTCAAGCATAAGTATGTGGTTGGTTCTATAAGTTAAAGGAGCTGAGGTCAGGATTATTCACGCTGCCTGCTGTCCTGGGAGAACAATGAAATGAGTGCAGCCTGGTTTTCATCGTTCGCCTGATTTATAGACGCGATGAATCGCTGCAATCTTACATAAGAACAACCGCGGCGGGAGTGGAGCAAACACCGACGCAGCAGGTTTAAAAGGCGAACGCCCCACAAGGGGGCGTTCAGTGCCGAGAGACAGAATCGAACTGACGACACCACAATTTTCAGTCGTGTGCTCTACCAACTGAGCTATCTCGGCTCACTCCGAAGAATGATTCACTCGTTAAAGTGCGAAGATGATTGTACCCAGTGATAAGAAGAATGTCAAGCTTGGTAGAGAAAAATTACTAAAAGGCGGAAAAAAGGCGGTTTAGTTTATTGTTTTACACATTTTTTATTCGACTCTTTGCTTAAGCATTGATTACATAATTCGCCAGTGGTTGGTTTAGAATAACGAACGTCATAACTTGAAGTGGGCCACAAGGAACAATTTTTACAAAAATGCCAAGTGTCACTAATTTTCTTTTTTCTGTATTCTGCCATTTTACACCTCCTTTCTCTAAGTTTGTAATGATAATTTCTTATTGTCCTTGACCGGATTTGTTTTTAGAGCGGTCGGTTATCCGGTACTTCTGCCCCGGTTTTTTTGTAGGAGGAAGTGGCTCTCCTTTGACTACAGTCCTTTCTTCGTCAGTCTTCCCACCGCGAGATCCAATAATCTCGTATTGACCTGAAGCGGGAGCTTTTTCACCAGGTTTGTAAGTTTTCTTATTCATAATTAATATCCTTTTATAGTTACGCTAATAACGTAATTACTGTTCTTATATTAGCATAATAACGTATTATGTTCAAGACGTAATTTATTAGAATCATATAAGAATTAACGGAATTGTGCTAATATATATATAAGGAGTTTTTATGAATATTAGCGATAGATTACGGCGTACAAGAAAAATGTCACATATGACTTTAAAAGATGTAAGTTTAAAAACCGGTTTATCTATCTCTTTTCTGTCAGACATCGAAAGAGGAAGGACGAAACCTTCTCTTGAAACTGTGTATAAACTTGCGGAATGTTATGGGATATCCGTTCATGGCTTAATTCCAGAAGGTAAAGTCAAAGACACCTATCCATTGGAATTACAGGAAACTATCCGAAAACACTCAATTCCTCAGGAGACTGCAGAGTTAATGTTTCAAGTCAGATTTAGATCAGATAAAAAATTTGATTCAAGTGAAGATTGGGAAAATTTATATTATTCCTTAAGGACTTTTCTAAAGGACTAATAAGATCAATGGGGGATATTCACAGTTTCCGAGATGTTGCCAATAGAATTCGAAGTCGAGTGAACGATATTCGCAAACAGTTTATTGGTAATGAATATTACCAATATCCAACATGCATGCCAATTGCTCATTCTCTTGGCTTAGCTGTTACAGAAATAAATTTAGACACAAGGCAAGATGGCTTTCTTGCAGATAAAAAAATTTTTATAAACAGGAAAATAAGATTTCCTGAAAGAAACAATTTCACATTTTTTCATGAAATCTCACACCATTTGCTTGAACAAGATGAT
>DSBE01000311.1 GCA_011053085.1 Chloroflexota bacterium | reverse complement strand
GCGTTACGGAGGCAGGGGGTTGTTTCGGTTCTGGTGCTTTGGGCTGCCATTCCTGCCCGGGGCGCACCACGAAGTAGCCCAGCTCAGGCTCCTGATGGCGGATTTCGGCCCAATCCTTGTCCGTCAACCGCTCTAAAGAGGCGGGGAAGAGGATCTTCTCTTCTTTATAAATCATATCTTCGACACGGGTGCGCATGGGCTCATACAGTGAACGCAATTCTTTCAGGAAAGCGGTCCAGTCGTTGACGCGGTCCAGCCGGCTCAATTTGACAGTGATCTGTTTCCAATCAGCACGGATCTCGTCATGGATGCCCCACATCACCTGCGACGGGCCGGTAAAACCGGTGCGTTCCAGGTAGGGGAAGAGCAGGTTTTCTTTGCGCAGGTAGTGGCGGTTGTACTGCATCAATTGTTCCAGACGGTCGCGCACCAGTTCCATGGCTTCACGCCCGGGCACCGTCATCAAACCATTGATTTGCTGCAACATGGTGGCGGCGATCTCGTTTTCGGCGCGCATGGTGTGCACGGGGTGGCCGGACATCGAATCCGGCGCGGGGGCGGCATCCAGGGCATCACGCACCACGGCGACATGCAGGTCGCACAGTTTCTGAATCTCAGCGGCGGGCAGGCCTTCATTGATCAGCATCTGTTCGGCTTCGGCGATGTCATCATAGGTAGCGACCTTGACCAGTTCAGCGAAGATCTCCTGTACATCCTCGACGCTTCTGCCTTCATGCAAACCCGCAAGGGCTTCTTTTAGCATGCGTTTGCGCTGGCTGACATTATCAATATATTCACTCATCAGAATTTCCTCCGGTAGTTTTTTCTTCCCATGAAATCGTAAACGCGCGCTGGATGGCGCCCACCGGGCAGCTGCTTTCGCACAGGGTGCAGTAGGTGCAGCGTTGGGGGTGGGTGAACACCGGCTCCCCATTCACCATGTCGAGCGCCTGTTCAGGGCAAACGGCGGCACAGATACCGCATTGCGTGCACAGGTTCAGGTTGATAGCAGGGAGGGTCCAGTCGTTCATCGTTTTCTCGGGCCGTTTCATTTGGTTTGTTGCTTCTATGGTAACCCTGACCAGAAGAAATCGCTACGACTTAAGTCGCATGAAGGAAATTGATCATGACAAGTGTGCCGGAATGCGGGTCCGGGTATGCAAACAAAGACCCCGGGCTTTTTGGATAACACCGGGGTCTCAATCGATTATTTTTCTATTCTTCGGGAGCTGCTTCGGCTTCCCCCTCACTCACCACACTGCCGAGGTAGGAAGGCAGCTCCACGCCTGCCATCTTTGAAACCTCGTGCAGAGGCGGTAGGCTCTTGAACAAGTTTGAAATAAAGTTGGAGGTAGCAGAGCCATCGCCGCTGCCGCCGTTATCCCATACCGTGATCTTCTCAATTTTCAGATTGCCAATCGCTTCGGTCTGGTACTTGACCAGTTCTGCTATCTTTTCCAGCAGAAGCAAGGTGGCGGCTGCCTGGGCGTCGTTGTTGGTGCTTGCCACCAGTTCCTTGTAGCCGGCTGCTTTGCTTGCCAGCAACTCTTTGAGACCATTGGCTTCAGCCTGGTACTTCAGCAAAACACCGTCCGCTTCACCTTTGGCAACACGGCGAATGCGCTCAGCTTCGGCTTCGGCTGAAATTTCGATCTGCTGCTTGTCAATTTCTTGCTGCACAATCTGCTCGGCGCGCAAACGCTGCTGCTCAGCCAGGTACTGTGCCTTCTGGATTTCCACTTCAGCGTTGCGCCGCGCGATCTCAGCCCGTTGGCGTGCTTCTGCCTGCTGGATAGTCAGTTCGGCTTCAGCCTTGGCAATGTTGGCTTTTGCCAGGTTTTCGCCCTGTACGGCTTCCGCTTCGCGGTCCTGCACGTACACACGCCGTTCGGTTTCGGCTTTCTTCTGACCGTTGACCGATGCCGCTACGTTTTCGGCAACACTGATGTCTTTCTGGCGTACCGCCAGCGATTCACCCACCGCGCCCAATTTTTCCTGTTCCGCCACATCCACGCGCGCTTTGTTGACCGCCTCAGAAGCGGCTTTCTTACCGATGCTGTCGATGTAGTTGGAGGAGTCGGTGATGTCGGTGATGTTCACGTTGATCAGGTACAGGCCGATCTTGTTCAGTTCCGGCTCCACATTCTGGCGGATCGATTCCAGGAAGCTCTCGCGGTCCTGGTTGATCTGCTCGATCGTCAACGAAGCCACCGTGAGGCGTAACTGGCCGAAGATGATCTCTTTTGCCATATCCTCGATCGCCTGCTGATTGATGCCCAGCAAACGTTCCGCGGCGTTCATCATGATTTCGGACTGGGTGCTGATACCGACCGTAAAGGTGCTGGGCACGTTGATGCGGATGTTCTGCAAAGATAGCGCGCCTTCCAGAGGGATGCTGATTGTCATCGGGGTCAGGCTCATATAGGCATAATCCTGCACCAGGGGCCAGATGAACGCGCCTCCGCCGTGCATACAGCGGCTGGAGCGCCCCTTTTCCACCTTGCCGTACACCACCAGGATCTTGTCTGAGGGGCAGCGGCGGAAGCGGCTGGCGAGATACAAAAGTGTGAAAAAGATGATCACAATAAATGCGACCAACGCGAGTGTCAATATACCTTCCATGGAAATTTCCTTTCGATCACATTGTTTCACCGGCAGGTCAGGCGTGCCGCGCATGCCCGTGGTCTGCCGTTATTTTCTTTATTCTTCAGTGTGAAGCACCTTCACCACCAAAGCAGTATCGCGCACATCGACAACTTTCACTTTGGTGCCGGTCGGGATGGCAGCCCCGTCTTCCGAAAACGCTTCCAGCACGCGCAGGGCGCCCTGTACCACTACCTGCACCTTGCCGACATCCTCTGCCGGAATGCGCAGGTAGACCTTGCCAGTCTCGCCCACGGCGGATGTCATGCGCATGGTTCCGTCTGATTGCAGGCCAGTGGCGGCGACAAAGATCAGGCTGATGATCCATACCGTGAACAACCCTGCGCCGATCCCGGCGAAGAGCGAAAAAACCGGGTGGATAGGGGCTTTGGCAATTGCCAGTCCGACGATGCCGAACATCATAATAAAGGAAGAAATGCCCTGCACGGATAGAAAGCGGAAGCTCAGGTCGGTATCTCCCAGGTCGGAGTCGGCGCTGGCTTCAGCCAGGTCGAAACCCTCGATGCTGGCGTCAAAATCCGCTCCATCGAGTTCCATCTCTATATCGCCAAAATCGGCGCCGTCCGCGCCGACATCCAGATCCATGTCGGTATCGCCGCCAAAACCGCCGACGAACATCAAAACAATGCGCACAACGAAAATGATTGCACCCGCAATGGCACATGCCAGGTAGATATACTCCAATGTGGTCACACAAGCTCTCCTTCAAAGATAGCAAAGCAACCCGCACCGTTGTCCCCTCGTGAACCAATTCACCAGTGGCTTTTGCAGGTAAATTATATCATGGTTGGGGGTTTATCTCTGTGCTTCGTGTTCGAGCCCGGCGCGGTCGCGCAGCAAAATACGGCTGCGGTCGCGGCGGATTAGGCCGGCGTCTTCGAAACTGCGCAAAGTGCGCCCGACCACGTCGCGCACGGTGCCCAGTGACTGAGCGATTTCATCCTGTGTATATTGGCGTAGCGGTAATTTGCCATCAGCCTGGTCAAGCAGAAAACGCGCCAGGCGTCCGCGCACGGTGTGCAGCGCCATCTGTTCAACAACCCGATTGAGGTGCGAAAGACGTGCGGCAAACAGCTTTAATAAGGCAACGGCAAAGTCCGGGCAGTCAGCGATCAGGCGGTGGAAGCGCTCCAATGGCAGATACAGCAAAGAAACATCACTGACTGCCCTCACGCCTGCCCGGCAGATAGGTTCTGTTTCGAAGGGAGGCACCAGGTTGAAGACCTCGCCGCGCCGCAGACGCGCCATGACCATTTCGCGTCCGTCGAAGGCGATGCGGAACAGGCACAACTCGCCCGACAACACCCAATAGACCCCGCTGCATGCATCGCCTTCCAGTTGCACGATCTCACCCGACAGGTAGCGGCGTTCGATGACGGCCTGCGCCAGGCGGGAGGTTGTTTCATCACGCAGAGAATATGAACAGAATATGGGCTGCCATTCAGGTTGCATGAATCTATTGTAGCGTGTTTCTTTTCTATCAGGCGCTTTCTTTTGAAATCAACCTGCTCCGATTTGCGTTCACAATGGTATAGTCAATAGAAATTGAGAACCAGGAGCTGCCTTATGACGATCCCAAATGGTATCTACCCCACTATGATCACACCTTTCACGGTTGACAACAAAATCGATTATGCCGTACTCGAAGCGCTGGTGGACTGGTATCTGGCCAATGGTGTGCACGGCTTATTCGCGGTCTGCCAATCCAGCGAGATGTTCTTCCTCACGTTGGAAGAACGCGTCAGGCTGGCGCACACCATTGTGGAACTGGCGGATGGGCGGATTTCCGTGATCGCCTCCGGCCATATCTCTGACCGGATCGAAGACCAGATCGAGGAGATCAAGGCAATCGCCGCGGCTGGCCCCGATGCTTTTGTGCTGGTCGCCAACCGGCTGGCTGGCGCGCAGGAATCCGAGGATGTATTCAAACGCAATCTGGATCGACTGCTCAACACGGTGCCGGACATAGCGTTTGGTTTTTACGAATGCCCGTATCCAGACCACCGTTTGTTTTCCACACCGCTCCTGCGGCATGTGGCGGAAACAGGTCGGTTTCACTTTCTGAAAGATACCTGCTGCGACCTGGAACGCATCATTGAACGCATTCATGCGGTAGCGCATACGCCGATGAAGATCTACAATGCCAGTACGGTCTTTTTACTCGAATCCCTGCGCGCCGGCTGCGTCGGTTTCAGCGGGATCATGGGTAACTATCATCCACAATTCTACCGCTGGCTGTTCGATAACCCGAATCATCCGCGCGCCGAAGAGATGCAGCTTTATCTGAGTATGATGGGGCAGTGTTTACAGTATCCGCGCAGCGCGAAATATTACCTGTCATTGGAAGGACTCCCCATTCTGGAACATTCTCGCATGGCACCGCAGGCATTGAACCCTGAGTCAAAAGGTTGGACGCGCCAACTGCAGCAATTGACCCGGCGGCTGGAAGCGGAGTTTGAGATTGGGTGAAAAGAATCAGTCCTGCTGTTTTGTGGACAGTGACCGAAGGAAGGGCAGGATGTGTTCACTCACACTTTGATTGTAGCGCAAAACTGCCTGGCTCAATCAACCTTTTCGCACTTTATTGACAGCCGGGCAGCTTGCTTCTATGATTCAAGGATAATAGATTCATAAGGCAGGTGAATATGGACATCCCGCTTCTTTTTGGCCCCTATGGCTCCGGCGCAGTG
>DSBE01000204.1 GCA_011053085.1 Chloroflexota bacterium | reverse complement strand
CGGTTATTTATACTACAGGTCTGAGGTTCGTTGCGGAAAATCACCGGTTGGTGGCGGTTAATTATTCCAGCAAGCGGAGAAAATTGGCTCTGGTCAACAGAGACGCTTCATGCCCAGGCATAAGGAAAGGAGCGACGTCAGTAGTGATGGCATCCCAGTTGATTTGATCGGCATGACTTCGCAGGATAGATTTCCAGTTATCAGTCGTGAGTTCTTCATCCTGCCAACCGGTCTGTTGGAGGGCGTTGTTCAAAAATAGAAAATTGGGAGTTGGAAAGTTACTATCACCAAGATACCAGAACAGGTCGTAGATATCTCTGCCTTTGGTATAGGGACGTTGCAGGACTGCGTGCAGTTTACCGGCGAACAGGGTAGCCTGGTCATGATGGTGTAGCTGCAGTAGATAATAACGGCGTAATACGGTGGTTGCTAATCCTGCCCCGTCTGGTGGGTTGGTGTCTACTTCGAGCTTGATCGAAAGGTTTTCTTGGGGAAGGGCAGAGAGTTGCAGGTCATAGAGCAAACCGGGGAAGCGCATGAAGGCAGAATTAACGGTTTTCTGGTCATTCATTTTGACATCAATCGTGTAGCCCTCAGAAGTTAATGTTGATCGAATCGATCGCAGCCAGCCAGCGATATCATAGAGGCTGCGATCACCAACCAGTGAAAAATCCAGATCCTCCGAAAACCGCCCATGCTGGAATAAGAATCTTAGCGCGGTTCCGCCATGAAAAGCAAGCGGGATCATGGCGCCGCGGCGTTGCAATTCCACCAAAATGCGGGCTTGCAGGAATTCCCGGGCTGTATTTCTGGCTTGCAATGGATTTGTAATGGGACGAATGGTTTGCAACAAGATCTCTTTCATAGGGATACATGAACACCTTTC
Source organism: Chloroflexota bacterium (assembly GCA_011053085.1). GTDB lineage: Bacteria > Chloroflexota > Anaerolineae > Anaerolineales > Anaerolineaceae > SpSt-1165. Next base: position 4,478 of record DSBE01000204.1, on the reverse strand, counting down.
TCATTTTCCATTAATTTCAACAGCAGTTCGACGGCGCGCTGCATTTTAGGAGACTGGAATCGATCAGCCATGCTTGTAAGTTTGGATGCGTCCAAATTTTCAATATCTTGAAGGCGTAATTCAGCCAGAAAAGGCAAAGAGTCAGAACCCGGTTGGAGATACAACAGGTCCAGTAAGGCTTTCTCAGGTTCTGCAATAATGGCTTTCTGTTTGGCTGTTACTGGTACGAGGGTGTAGCCAAAGAAGGCTGCTGGTTTGATGTGGCGAAAAATGAAACTACCCAATGGGTTGGTTATCCGTTCAGGTCTACAGCTGCCAACACTGGTGACTGCCTGGGCAACGTCCGGAATCATTCCATAAAATGACAGAGCCGTTTGCATGCTGACATAAGAGGCAGGCTGCAGGTGGTTGGCGATCACAAACGGGTGCGGTGTTTCTTTTTGATAAGGGGAGGCAAGCGAGTATACTCCACGCCTCCATTGAATGACTTTGCCGCTGTTGATCCATCGATTCAGTTGGAGACGAATTTGGGCTGGATTGGCATTGCCTGCCAGCAAAAAAGAGGTTTCAAAGACAGGTTCATCGCCCACAAGGGTTAACAAAGTTTGAAAATGCATAGCAATATATTATCATATATGATAAATAAATGCAATGAAAAATGATTTGTCTGTATGAAACTATTTGGCTGGACACATTGGTTCTCCATCGTGCCCCGATCAAAGTCAGTATTCCATTCGGCGTTGCAATTACGTCTTACGGTATAATGCATTTAACCAACTTGATAGCTTCTGAAAGTTTCGTTCGGCTATGATACATGGCACAATTGATCACAGAAAGTTGAACTCAGTGATATGACCGAGAAAAATAAGTACTATCAGATGAGCCTGCCCGAACGCTGGCATAACCTGCGCGGGAATGTCGGGTTGCAGGATGAAGATATCGCAGCGTTGAGCGGCGAAGGCGGCCTGACGTTGGAAACCGCCAACCAGATGATCGAAAATGTAAGCGGACTGTACAGCCTGCCGCTGGGCGTGGCGCAGCATTTTGTGATCAACGGGGTAGAACGCCTGGTGCCGATGGTGATCGAAGAACCGTCGGTGGTGGCGGCTGCTTCCTACATGGCAAAATTGGTGAAGTTGGGCGGCGGTTTCACGGCGGAAACCACCCCGCCTGAGATGATCGGGCAAATACAACTGCTGGATGTGCCTGATATCCGCGTGGCAAAGCGCGCCATTGCAGCGCACAAAGACACCTTGCTGGCGGAAGCTGCCGAGATTGACCCGATCTTGACAAAATTGGGTGGCGGTCCGCGCGACCTGATCGTGCGCGAACTGTACAGCGATACGCTGGGCGATTTTCTGGTGGTGCATCTGATCTATGATGTGCGCGATGCGATGGGCGCCAATGCCGTCAATACCGCGTTGGAAACGCTCTCACCGCGCATTGAAGCCATCACCGGCGGACGCGCGCATTTGCGCATTTTGTCAAACCTGGCAGACCGCCGTCTGGCGAAGGCAACCTGCTGTATCCCGCTGGCAGCGCTCTCTTTCCGTGATTTCACTGCCCAGGAAGTGCGTGACGGCATCATCGCCGCCTGGGCGTTTGCCGAGGCCGACCCCTATCGCGCCGCCACGCACAATAAGGGCATTATGAACGGCATTGATGCCGTGGTGCTGGCGACCGGCAATGACTGGCGCGCGGTGGAAGCCGGGGCGCATGCCTATGCCGCCCGCAGCGGACGCTATACCAGCCTGAGCCGCTGGTGGCAGGCAGAAAACGGCGACCTGTGCGGTGAACTGGCTCTGCCCATGGCCGTCGGCACCGTTGGCGGGGCCACTCGCGTTCATCCGACAGCACGCACCAGTTTGCGCATCATGCAGGTGGAGAGCGCGCAGGAACTGGCGCAGATTGTTGTGTCGGTGGGGCTGGCGCAGAATTTGGCTGCGCTGCGTGCGCTGGCGACCGAGGGCATTCAGCGCGGGCACATGGCTTTGCATGCGCGCCAGGTAGCGATTTCTGCCGGGGCGGCTGGCGCGCAGATCGAACGGCTGGCGGCGCAACTGGTGCAGGAAAGAGCTGTGCGTATTGACCGCGCCCGTGAAATACTGTCGCAATGGCAGGCACAGGCCTGAGGAGAGGAGCAAGATTTATGATGGAAGAACAAACCTTGTTATTGACCACCGACCGCCCGGTTGGGGTGGTGGGCTATGGCGTATACATTCCACGCTACCGCCTGCCGGGCAGCGAAATCGCGCGCCTTTGGCAGGGAGAAGAGGGCGGCAGCCCGGTGAAGGAAAAAGCCGTGGCAGGGTTGGATGAAGATACCGTCACCATGTCGATTGAAGCGGCACGCAACGCGCTCAAGCGGGCAGGTATCAACCCCGGTGAATTGCGCGCGGTGTGGGTGGGCTCAGAATCACATCCCTATGCGGTCAAACCCAGCTCTACTATCGTGGCAGAAGCCATTGGCGCCACGCCCCACATTCAGGCGGCCGACATGGAATTCGCCTGCAAGGCAGGTTCAGAAGCCATGGTGATGGCAATGGGGTTGGTTGGTTCCGGCATGGGCAAATACGCGCTGGCTATCGGCGCTGACACCGCCCAGGGGCGGCCGGGTGACGCGCTGGAGTATACCGCTGCCAGCGGCGGCGCAGCGTACATCCTCGGACCGGCGGAAGAATCACTGGTGGTGATCGAGGGCGCCTATTCGTTCGTGACCGATACACCCGATTTCTGGCGGCGCGCCGGGCAGAAATATCCCTCGCACGGACAGCGTTTCACTGGCGAACCCGCCTATTTCAAACATATCCGCCATGCCGCTGCCACCATCATGCAGGAACTGGGGGCAGAGCCGGGTGATTTCAAGTATGTGACCTTTCATCAGCCCAACCCGAAATTCCCCCAGCGCATCGGCAAAGAACTGGGCTTCACCAATGAACAACTGGCACCGGGCTTGCTGGCGGCACGCATCGGCAACACCTACGCAGGTGCTTCGCTGGTGGGCAACACAGCCGTATTTGACATCGCCGAACCCGGCGACCGTGTGCTGATGGTGTCCTATGGTTCAGGCGCGGGGTCGGACGCTTTCGCCTTCCGCATGACGGACAGGATCTTGGAGCGGCGCGGGCTGGCGCTATCGACCGAAGCCTATATCGCGCGGCGCAAAGAGATCGATTATGCCACCTACGTGCGCTTCCGCAGAAAGCTGGCGCAATGAACGGCATACAACCGGATGATGTGGTGATTGCCGGGTTGGGGCAGACCCCGGTCGGCGAACATTGGGAGCGAGGTGTGCGCGATTTGGCGGCTGCCGCCATGCTGGATGCCATGCAGGATGCTGGCGGTATGCGCCCGCAGGCTGTCTATATCGGCAGTTTTCTGACCTCGATGGTCTCGCGCCAGGCGAATCTGGGGGCATTGCTGACTGACCAGGCCGGGCTGCGCGGCATCGAAAGTTTCACCATTGAGGCGGCTGAGGCTTCTGGCGGTGCTGCGCTGCGCATGGCGGTATTGGCCATCCGCTCAGGGTTTGTTGACAGTGCCATGGTAGTGGGGGTTGAAAAACCGACCGACATGGTAGGTGAAGAAGTGGAAGCGGCGATTGCGCAGAGCGCCGATTACGATTATGAAGGCATGGTCGGGGTCACCATGACCACCCAGGCGGCCTTATTGAAGCAGCGTTATCTGCACAAATATAAGCTGGGCAAACACGCTTTGGCGCCGTTTGCCCTGATCGCGCACGCCAACGCAGTCGGCAACCCGCGCGCCATGTACCGCCGGGCGATCTCGCAAGCCATGTACGAAGGTTCAGGTATGCTCAGCACGCCGTTGAACCTGATGGATATGGCGCCTTACGCCGACGGTGCCGCGGCATTATTGTTAACACGCGCGTCTCTGCTGCCGAAAAGCTTTACGCATGTGCCGGTGCGGGTCACTGCCTCGAGCAATGCCACCGATCGGCTGGCGCTGCATGACCGGCCTGATCCGCTGTCGTTTTCAGCGGTGGCGCATTCATTCAATACCGTGTTAGAAAAAGCTGGCCTTTCTCTGCATCAGCTGGATTTCCTCGAAGTGGATGATGCCTTCACCATGTATGCCGCGCTCAGCCTTGAGGTGATGGGCTATGCCCAGGGCGGCAAGAGCGCAGAACTGGCGGCAGGCGGTTATTTTGCCCGTGACGGTGAACTGCCCATATTGACCATGGGCGGGCGCAAAGCGCGCGGCAATGTGCTGGGTGCCAACGGTGTCTATCAGGCAGCGGAAGCCTGCCTGCAGCTGCGCGGTGAGGCGGGAGCAGCACAACTGCCGGGTAATCTCCAAAGAGCGTTGGTGCAGGCGCTGGGCGGACCTGCCGCCACGGTGGTGATGCATATTCTGGAACGCTGATTTTCGCTGATAACACCGCCATCGGTTACAATTGGCATGATGATTTCATTGGGAGAATGAGGCGTCTGTCATGCCAACACCACAGCCACGAT
>DSBE01000270.1 GCA_011053085.1 Chloroflexota bacterium | reverse complement strand
TCTTTCCCATGCAATTGGTACGCCAGTTCCTCGCCGCAGCGGCGGCAGTGCAGGGTAACCACGTTGGTGAAACGGTTCTTTGCGCCGCATCCCGGACAGCGTTCTTTGTGTGTGACCGGCGCCAACCGCAAGCGGCGTATACCACCACGCCAGATCACCGCTGAACCGATCACGATCGCCACCAGGTCAAGGATCGCCCAGCCCGCTCCGAGAAAATCCGGAAAAATCAGTGACAGGCTGACCGGAATCGCCATGATCAGCACCCCGAGCGCCACCACCATCCACGCCGGGCGGCGGAATTTTCGGGCAGGCACCAGCGACAGGCGCAAGGTATCAGCTTTGCGTTCTGCCTCCGCCACATACGTACCGCCGAAGGTATACACATAATACATGCTCTGGAGCGCCGGGCTATAGACGGCATCCTGATAAGCGCGCGCAGCCTCGCCATCCTTCAAGTGCCAATGGCGCGCTTCCATATAGCTCAACTGGCGCGCCACCAGCATCTGTTGAAAGTCATTGTCAGACACCAGCGCGGGGGTAACCGCTTCCTGCCCGCCCCATTGCTGCGCGGGGATCAGCAGGGTCTCGGCTTCCTCCAGGTTCAACTGGCGCGGCAGTGCCTCTTGCAGCACCTCCTGCAGCGGACGCTGGGTGCCGGGTCCGGCTTCAAAAATGACAATGGTTTTAATCTTCGCCATCGGTCGTCTGTCCTTTGTCCATGATTATACATGCGAACACCCCCGATGATGAAATCGGGCTGCGCTCTTTTTTTCGATGGCGACTTACACCGTACGTCAGCCCTGGCTATCACAACTGCGCAGTGACCACACCTGCAGGTCATCAAAATGCGCCTGTCCGCCCTGGCTGAACAACCCCAAACCGGTGTTCGCCGCATCAAAATCTTTCAGCACCCGCACCGCGCAATAGCGCCCGCCATCGACGAACAATTCTGCCACCGAACGGTCCATGAACAAGTGTAAATCGATTGGCTGCGCCAGCTCTGCCTCACTCAACGGAATATGCACCCCATCCAGATGCACCCCTGCCCGGTCTACCCACAGGAGGTGGGCGGCGCTGCCATCCTGTTCTGACAGGCACAGGTCGAAACCAGCTGTTTCTGCACTGCCCAAAGACAGGCGGCAGACCAGTTCATACTGGCTGCCAGCCGCTGTGCTCAGCGTATGGGTGTCATCCTCCAAGGCGATGTGGCCTTCCTCCTACATCAGCGCGCTGCGCAGAGATGTCATTTCGGCAATGGGCGGTGTGCGCAACACGCCCTGCCCATCCACCCGCACCGCGCGCGGGATGCCCATACAGCCGTTCCAGCCGTGTCCCGGCGCCCAGCCGCGGATCCAGCCGAACAGGATACTGCGGCCGTCCGGGGCATACAGGTGGTTGGTGGCGTAATAATCAGAATGGCCGAATTCGCTCCAGTCATAGCGCCCCTGCCAGTGCGGCTCAAAGCGATAATTAGCCAGGTCAAACTCGCCCAGCGCTGCCTGCACATTGTTGAACGGCGACCATAGATACAGCCAGCGCCCGTCTATCTCAAAGAAATTTGGGCATTCGGCGTCAATTTCTGATATGATCCCGCGGAATTCCCACTGCAGGAAGGCGTCATCCAGCGCTTCATAGAGCGGCAGCCCCACGCCGGTCATGCCCACCAGCATGAATGTACGGTCCTGGGTGTGAAAGACAAAGGGATCGCGCCAATCTGGGCGGAAAGCTGCCGATGCTCCCTCGCGCTTCAATACTGGTTCGGTCAGTTTCTCCCAATGGATCAGGTCGCCGCTGCCAATCGCGGCATCCTGGGTGAAGTCGCCCTCGGCTCCTTCCGCCGAAGGCAGATTTGAACGTGTGTAGAATGCCAGTGGCTGTTCCAGCTTATTGATAGCAACACAGCCTGACCAGATGCCGTTTTCTGTACCGTCCATCGCCGGCGTCAGGGCAATTGGCAGATGCTCCCACCGCAGCAAATCACGCGAACGGGCATGCCCCCAGTGCATGGGGCCCCAGTCGTCACTGAAAGGATGATGCTGGTAGAAAAGATGATACCAGCCGTCATGATAGATGGTGCCGTTGGGATCATTCAGCCAACCGGCTGGCGCAGTGAAATGATAGCACGGACGTGCGGGATCAGTCATGGGTTGTAGCTCCTTCGATGTTTGGTTCATTGACAGACAGAGGAATTATACGTCATCGCCCAGGCAGACGGCGTCATTTTTCGCACTTACTATGAATACTGGTGGGTGAGAGAATCCCAGCATTTGGGGTCGCTGGGGTCATACAACAACTGGTCAATATGCCCCAGGTGCAGCGCAGCATGAAGGATGGCGTATTGAATGCGCGAGTAGTTGCTTTCCATGCTCTTCAACGGGTCGTTGTCCATCAAGCGCTCATCATCGAAATGGCTGAGGTAATCGAGGCTCAACGTTTTCACCTCATCCATATACACACCGATTTCTTCCAGCGAAGGCAGCTGCCTGGCTGGCAAGGCATCGCGCCTGCCATGTTTGAACGGAAACTCATCATACGACAGGCCTTCATCCGCCATGGGAGAGATATTTTTTTCGAAAGACTGCAGAAGGTGCAGCAGCAGCCTGCGCGCGCGTATGCCTGCCGGTGAAAGGCTCTCGTCGGTGCCGTTGGAGCGCAGCTGCGTAAGGCAATCCTCGATCAACTCAAACATATACCATGTATCACCATGAATATGCTCCGAGAAAAAGTCCATCACGCACTCCTTTCCAGTATTCAATTTTAAGTGTACAGGTTGGCGGCGGAATTTCAAGCACCAATTTGTAAATTCACCCGAAAAATATATGTTTGCCCCTTGCCACCGCCATTATTGCTTTGTATAATTTGATTAATAATGTAGAAAAAAGTTATAAAAATTGACACACTGCGTCATAAACACTCATTGCCGATGACCCCCCAGGCTGCGGGCAGAACAAGATAGATACCAGGTGTGATACGCCTGTTTTTCTGACACATTCATCGACACATGCATTCACGACAAAGGAAAGCGAAGGTTTCAATATGCGGTATGAGAACGTCTATATCGAAGGAATGGGTTATGTTGTCCCCGAGCGGGTTATCAGCACGGACTGGTTTGAAGAAGAACTGGATCCCGTCTATAAAAAACTGCGCATTCCCAAGCGGTTCTTCCAGCGCATCACCGGCATTGAAGAACGCCGCTGGTGGCCCGATGACTGGCAGCCTTCAGACGGCGCCGCTGAAGCCGGACGGCGTGCCATTCACAATGCCAGCATGACCAATGAAGATATCGAATGCCTGGTGTATGCCGGGGTTTGCCATGACTACATTGAACCCGCCAACGCCGTTTTTGTGCATGACAAGATCGGCCTGCGCCCAGAAGCCCTCAACTTCGATGTGGTCAACGCCTGTCTGGGTTTTCTCAACGGCATGGTGATCGTAGCTAACATGATCGAGTTGGGGCAGATCGAGGTCGGCCTGGTGGTGGCGGCTGAATCGCCGCAGGAAGGGCAGCTGGCAACCATGGACCATATGCTCAACAATGGCGTCGGCAAAGACGACATCCGCGACAACCTGGCTTCCTTCACCCTCGGTTCTGCCGCGGTCGGCATGGTACTGACCTCGAAAGAACGCTCCACCACCGGCAAACGCCTGCTGGGCGGCGCGCACTACAGCGGCACCCAGAATAACAAACTATGTGTAGCGCAGCGCACCTGGATGCACACCAATTCAGCCGAACTGCTGGAAAAAGGCACCCTGGTGGTGTTGGAAACCTGGGACCGCTTCAAACAAGAAATGGGGTGGAGCAATGATGACATTGACCGCCTGTTCACCCATCAGGTCAGCGAACCGCAGCGGGTGGACGCGCTCAAAGCTCTGCACTATCCCAAACACGGCAAAGATTACCCCAACCTCAAATACATGGGTAATACCGGTTCGGTAGCGGCGCCGCTGTGCATGGCCATGGGCATTCATGACGGAATATTGAATGATGGCGACAAGGTAGCCCTGTTGGGAGTCGGATCCGGCATCAATAGCATCATCCTCGGCATCCAATGGTAAACTGATACCAGCCAACCGGTTCCACCAAACGAAAGGAGCGGTTTGATGGACTATCGAACCCAGTATCCGTTTACCTCGCACTACTTTGAGAGCAACGGTGTGCGCCAGCATTACCTGGATGAAGGCCCGCGCGATGCGTCGGTGATGGTCATGCTGCACGGCAACCCCACCTGGTCCTTCTATTGGCGGCATCTCATCCGTGAATTTTCTAAAGACCACCGCGTGATCGTGCCCGACCATGTCGGCTGCGGCCTTTCAGACAAGCCACAGGGTTACTCTTACACGCTTGAAACACATATCAACAATCTGCAGGCGCTGCTGACCTCACTTGAAGTCAGCGACATCACCCTGGTGATGCATGATTGGGGCGGCGCCATCGGCATGGGTTATGCCACCCGCCATCCTGAAAAAATCCGCCGCCTGGCGGTGATGAACACCTCCGCTTTCTTCCGCCCGGTGCTATATTGGGCCATCCACCTGTCACGCTCACCCCTGCTGGGCGACCTGCTCACACGCGGGCTGAATGCTTTTTTGCTGGGTGCACTCGTGATAGGCACCTCGCAGCACAAACGTCTTAACCGCGCAGTGCGCGCCGGTTACCTGGCGCCCTACCGCAGTTGGCACGACCGCGTCGCCATCCTGCGCTTTGTACGCGACATACCCATGCGCGCCGACCACCCCACCCGTATTACCATCGATGAGATTGAAGCGCGCCTGCCGCTGCTGCTCGACAACCCCATGATCATTTTCTGGGGGGTGGACGACCCCGTGTTCACCACCGAAGCCTTCCTCAGCGGCTGGCGGACCTACTTCCCGCAGGCAGAGGTGCATGAACTGCCCAACGCCGGCCACTTTGTGGTCGAAGACGCCTACGAGCGCATCATTCCCTTGTTGCGCGCCTTTATCAACCAACCAGGAGAACCTGCATGACCGTCAACAACATCGCCGAAACCCTGACCAGACGCGCCGCCGAAGCGCCGCACGCCCTTGCCATCAATTTCACCACCGGTTACGATCCCGACGGACAGGCCATCTATAAAGAATTGTCAGTCGGTGAACTGAATGCGCTGTGCGACCGCTATGCGCATGCCCTCACGCGTCAGGGCATCGCGCGCGGCGAGCGTGTGCTGATGCTGGTGTCACCCGGCATTGACCTGATTGCGCTGGTGTTTGCCCTGTTGAAAATGGGCGCCGTCCCGGTGGTCATTGACCCCGGCATACCGCGCAAATCTTACCTGCGCTGTGTGCAGGACACCGCCCCGACTGCCTTCCTCGGCATTCCCAAAGCACATTTGCTGTTGCGGCTGTATC
>DSBE01000271.1 GCA_011053085.1 Chloroflexota bacterium | reverse complement strand
TTGCGAGACCACACCAGCGGCATGATCTCGTTGACCAGGTAGGTCACCATGGTGACATTGGCGTGATAGCTCATCTTTCCGCTGATCACGATCGTGTCAGGATGGCGATCGCCACTGCCAAGCTGGAAATAATCCAGATCCACCCCGTTTGGCAGCACATCAATTTTCCAACGGCTGGCCATCCCCTGGTCAGTATCCGCCAGGGCAGCCTGGTCCACCGGTGATGTCACCAGCACCCGGTCAAACGACTGCACCCCGCGGCGTTCATATTTCGCTGTATTGCCAGTTTCCAACGCGGCGATGAACCGGCTTTTGGCACTGCTGCCGCGCCGCCTGGTCTGGCGCATCAATGAGGAGATACAATCCACACTATCCCATATCACCGGCAACGCCGCCAATTCTTTGACCTCGCCCAGCCAGTCAAGCAGCCGCAAGCCATACTCGATCCCCCGCAGGTGTTCAACATGAACCACATCGAAGCCGTCGTGGCCATCCTTTTGTTTCAACGCATCTGAAATCTGTTTAAATAAGGCCGGATGCCAGCTGTAACGCGACTGCATCGGGATTCCCTGCACCAACGCAGTCGCACTCTGCCGCAGCGATCGCCGAAATGGCATGTCAATGGAGAATACCTCGTGGCAAATACCACGCAGTGTCTCTATGTCCTGCCGTTCTGTGCGCTGCGACACAACCGTCGCCGCGGTGACCTCGTGCCCCAACCGTGCCAGATGTCGGATGAGGTTATAGGGCCGCACGCGGATCAAATTGGGCACATACGGAACGATATAGAGGATTTTCATTCCCTTACCGCCTGCACCGATTTGGATACTTCTTCGAAGCCAAAAAAACGCTGTCCAATGTGAAGCCATCGCCGGTCAATTAAAACAATGGCGTAACCGGCAAAAGGCAGCGCCACCGCATCAATGGGCAAACGATAGCGGATCAATGTCCACGTCATGATATGCAAGACGCTATACGCCACAATAAACAAAACCAGCAGCGTAACGGGCGAATCAAGCCGTTTTTGCGGCGTCTTATCAGCCTTCCACCAGGACACAATCAACCCCGCCAGCATGAACGGCCACAGAATGCCGAAACTGGCAACGCGTGAAACATTGCTGATCCTGCCGGAATCAGGCGAAGGCCAGAACATGAAGAAATCCCGAATCCGGCTTATCGATAGCTTCACATAACGTACGGGGTTATCCATGATATTTTGCATGGCGCGGCCAAGCAAAGCTTGATCCAGGGCGGCTTCATCCAACCCCCTGAGCTCCTGCGGGATCAATTCTTGATACACACCATCCGGCAGAATCGGTTGGAAGTCGGTGCCATAATAAGGATGGTTGCCCCAGAAAAAGGCAAATCCCGCATTGGTATTCAGCAGCACCACCCGCCCGAAGCGGGCTGTGTTGTAGATGGTGAAGGGCATGATCATGACAGCCACCACCAGCAGCGGCACCAACAGGCTCACGAACCGGAAGGATGGTTGACGACGGTAGAGCGCCCAGCCCAACCACAGCAGAATCACAGGAATCATCAGCAAAAACACCTGCCGCAGCAACACCGCCAACCCCATGCCAATGCCCAATAGAAACCAGCGGCGCAAAGGTTTGTCTGCCTTCGGTTGTGTCACCAGTCCGATGCAAGTATCGAACACCCACAAGATCGCCAGGATATAAAACGGCTCCGTCATCAACGTCCCGCCATAATAGATGAAATAGGCATACCCGGCTGCCAGCAGAGCAGAAACCAGCCCCACCCATTTGCCAAACAGGCGGTTGCCGATGCGATAGGTCAAATAGGGCTGCAAAAGCCCGAAAATCAGCGCCTGGATGATACGTCCAGCCAGCGGGTGAACCCCAAAGATGGCATACACCATCACCAGATAAAAGGTGTACAGGTAACTCCAATGAGCGGTCGGCGCTCCGGGTGCCGTCAGCGGCCACCAATCCTGCCCGAAACTGAATCCATAGCCCCCCAGCACACGCTGCGCCAGTAAATGGTAGGAAATCTGGTCAAAAGTGCCGGGCAGTTCCTCTACGCTGTTGCCCATGAACACTGCCCCGGCCAGGCGCGCCAGCACCGAGAGGATCATGATGACCATCAAAAGATGCGAAGTTTTTCTTAGCCAGGCAGTGAATTTCTGCACTTATGCATTCTCCCACGCAGGATAGATCTCATCCAGCTGCTGCAGCACCACCTGCTGGTCATACATCTGTTCTGCCAGCTGACGCCCTTTGGCGGCCAGCCGGTTCTGCCATTTTTCATCCTTGATCAACCCAATCACTGCTTCGGCAAATGCTGATTCGTCATCTTCCACCAGAATATGCTCACCCGGCAGCGCGTCAATCCCCTCCAGCCCAACCGTGGTGGTGACAATGGGCATGGCACGCGCGAAAGCCTCCAAAATGCGCACCCGCATGCCCCCGCCCACCCGCACCGGCACAATTACCACCGCGGCTTGCTCAAACCAGGGCGTCAGGTCGGTCACATACCCGGGCACGTGAAAGACATCAGGGGAAGCCGACTGCAGCGCTAAAAAGTCGGGCGGGGGATTCTTCCCCACCACCGTCAGCGTCACACCCGGTACCGCCTCTCTCACCTTAGGAAATACACCATTGATGAACCAGCGAATGCCGTCCGCGTTGGGCGGGTAATACAAAGTGCCGAAGGTGAACACATTAAGAGAGCCGACAGCCCGTTTCACCGGCAGAATTTCCTGTGTGTCAACCGTGATCGGAATCACCATGAATTTTTTACCCATTGCCTGTATCTCCTGACCCGCCTGCACGGCTGCTTCCCGCAGCGCATCGCGGTCAACGTCGGACACGGCCAGGATCCGGTCACAACGGCCAATGAGGTCTGCTTCATAGCGGCGTACGCGGTTGGCTTCCCATTGAAAGAACCATCGTTTTGGCCCTCTGCTCTCAGAGGCGAAACGCTCCAGGATCTTCCAGGTGGCGTTATGCGCGTCAAAAAGCAGAACAGGCCCCCGCTTGCCCTCTGATTCATCCGACGCACCACTTTTCTGCGCATACGGCAGGATAAATTGCGTCAGAGTGACCTGATCGGCATGCATGGCGTCATACGTGTTCTCAAATACCAGCCTCTCCACCAGCAATCGAATCTCCCTCAAGTCATCGCGTTCAATCAAAAAAGGCCGGCCGGTCAGCACACTGCGCAGTAAAAAGAAAACATCCTTCATGCGTGAACGCTGGATCTGAACCGGGTAGAAGGCTGTCACCAGTTGGTCAACCACATGACAGAATTTTTCGTCTTCCGGTCGTATCATAGAGATCAACGTAACTGTGTGCCCCTTTTCCATCAGATAACGCAAAACCTGCCAGGTCTTGAATTTAGGGCCGGCATCCGGCGGATAAGGAAGGACTTGTGTCAGGAACAGGATGTTCATCGTTCAGCCTTCGCTACCATAAAAAAGCAGCGCGACCAACTACTCACCTTTCTGCCTTACATAAGCGGACAACCGTTCAACCGAATCAAAATGATCAGGCACAATTTCCTCATCTTTGACCTTGATGCCAAAGGTTTCTTCCACAAACATGACAAGTTCCATCACATTGATGGAGTCGACGATGCCATTGTCCAGAAACGAGGTGCTGTCCTCATACGGATATCCATCATTACGGAACAGGATATTCTGGGCAATGTAGGTGCGAATGGATTCTTCAACTGAATGGTTCATACTTCCTCCTGCAATGGTTTCAGATCAATCTGGTTGTCACGTTATTAGGTAAGGCCGGTTTTCAATACTTTGCCCGATTCTGTCATCGGCAGCTCTGGCCTGAATTCCACATATTTAGGCACCATGTAATCTTCCACATGGCCCCGACAATAGATCAGCACATCCTTCTCGGTCAGGGCGGGATCGCTGCACACCACAAATACCTTGATCGCTTCTCCTAACACATCATCGGGCACGCCGATGACTGCCGCTCTGGTAACCCCCGGGATGCCATACAACACCCGTTCCAATTCCACCGGTGACACTTTCTCCCCGCGTGATTTGATGATGTCATCCTTGCGCGACACAAAGTAGTAAAAGCCTTCTTCGTCCCTGCGAAACAGGTCGCCGGTATAACATACGCGTTCATGCGGCAGCATGCCGGGGCGGTAACGCCGTGCAGTCGCTTCGGGCGCATTCCAATAACCGCGCATCACATGCCGACCGCGCACCACCAGTTCACCTATTTCACCCGCTCCCAACCGGTTGCCGTCCTCACCCTCCAGCCATACTTCCGTCCCGGGAATGGCGCCCCCCACCGACCCGGGCCGCCGGTCCAGTTCCTGCGGCGGCAGGTAGAGGGTGCGCTTGGTCTCGGTCAGGCCATACATGGAGAACAACTGCGCCTGTGGGAATTTCTCTCGCAGCGCCTGAATATGGCTGACCGGCAATGCCGCCGCCGTGTTGGTCAGGTAGCGCAGGCTGGAGAGATCATAACTGGTCAGGTCGGTGTTGGTCAGAATAGCGAAGATGGTCGGCACACCGGGAAATCCGGTGACGCGTTCCCTTTGAACCTGCTGTAGGATGACCGCCGGGAAGACAAAGCCCTTTTCCAGCACCAATGTCCCGCCGAATTTGAATACCATCAACAATTGATACAAACCGTAATCAAATGACAGCGGCAGGCAATTAAGCACGATATCATCTGCCGTGTTGCCCAGGTAGGTGATGATCGAATCGGTGGCAAAATCAACGTTGCTGTGGTCACACATGACCCCTTTTGAATCGCCTGTGCTGCCTGAGGTATAGACCAGGCAGGCCAGGTCCAGGTCGATGGTCTCGATAGCCGGTTTGTCATCGCAGGCTGTCGCCATCACTGCAGAAAAATCAACCAGACCGGGTGCTTGCGCATAAATCACTGCACTTTTCAGATGATCATGATGGATCACGATCTGCAGCGAAGGCACCCCAGCCTGCAAGGCCTGGTAAAAATCTACCCCAGTCGCGCCAGCGACGATGGCAGTTGCTCCGCAGTCATTCAAAATGGTGACCAGTTTGTCAAATTTGGTGGTGGCATTGAGCATCACAAACACTCCGCCTGCCTTCAAAGCGCCGAACAGACTGATCACCGCCTCTACCCCATTCGGCAAGTAAATGGCAACACGATCCCCCCGCTGCAAACCATGCGCCATCAGATAAGCGGCAAAGCGGTTTGCCTGATCGTCTATCTCAGCATAGCTGAGGCGGCGATTGCCGCACACCAGCGCGATTTTGTCTGGCATGCGTGCGGCGCTTCGCTCTAAAAATTCTTGAACCAGCATCTCAACCTTTTCCTCGTTTGGAATGTTCGCATTCAGCCATTGGATTGTCCCAAAAGAACACGGATATGGCTGTTTTCATCCCG
>DSBE01000112.1 GCA_011053085.1 Chloroflexota bacterium | reverse complement strand
GTATTTAAAACGCGATATTCACTCTGTCAATTGAAGAAAGAGCAGCAATGAACATTTATTTAAGAGAACTGAAAGCAAATTTGAAATCTCTGCTGATCTGGAGTGGCGCGGTGGTGTTATTTATTCTGGTTGGCTTCTCAAAATTCTCTGCTTATGAAGGCAATCCTGAGTTACTGGCCATATTCGACAGCATGCCTCCGGCGTTGATTAGTGCCATGGAATTAAGGGCATTCAATCTGACCACTGTCACCGGTTTTTTGGGCTTGATGTTCACTTACTTTTCGCTGATGCTGGCGATTGCTGCCGGTACCTGGGGGGCTGATATCATCATCAAAGAGGAGCGTGACAGGACAGTTGAATTCGCGTTGACCCTGCCGATCACCCGTGCCAAATTGATCACTGCCAAAGCCCTGGCAGCTGTTACGCACAGTTTGCTGCTGTTACTGGTCACCTGGGGGGCGGTGCTGGCCGGGTCTATGAGTTACCAGACTGACCCTCAATTTTATCAATTCCTCGTTTACATCATGATCGCCCTGTTTATCCTGCAATTCATATTTTTGTCGTTAGGGATTTTTCTGGGCTGTGCTATAAAGCATTATAAAAAAGCCAGCTCAATCACGATGTTTGTCTTGCTGCAGGCATATATCGTTTCCATGTTAGCTGGCCTGGACCAGAGACTGGAATTTTTGAAGTTCATCACCCCCTTCAAATATTTCAACCCGGCCAGGTTGCTGCACGAATCAAAATTTGACCCGACCTCGTTGTTGTTGTCGGCCGCGATCATTGTTGTGTGTCTGGCTGGCGCTTATTTCGCTTACCAGAGGCGTGATCTCTATCTATAACTATGCTGGCTGTCAGTTGAATAGGGTATGTCTGTAGTTGCCACTGGCAACCATTCTCATCAATATCGGGCGAATCCTTTTCGAATGGGGTGTTATCGGTTGCTTTGATACGTTCACTTCTCTTAAAAGTGTTCTTTTTTAACAAAGTGTGGTTATGAATTATGCTTCGGTTTCGATGTGCGGGCGGATCTCACGCACCTGGATCTGGTATTCGGTTTGACCGCGGTAGACATTTTCATCGAGGGTGAACAGAATATCAACATGGGTGGGCAGTTCGTCTTTGAGATGGCCCAGGCGGAAGGCGATGGCGGTGTCACTGCTGAAGCCATCGGACAGCGTCACGCGCAGGTGGGTCTTGTCGCGCCCGACCTGGAAGGCATTCACCACGCGCAGGTTGTGCGAGGCGAACAGCACCGGGGGATTGTCGGTGCCGGTGGGTTCCAGCAGCTGCGCCAGCATGTAGATATATTTCTTATTGCGGTACAGGTAGGAGAAATTGAAGGCGGCATCCACCGGCACTTCGGCGATCAGTTCTCTGCCCGCCAGTTCCTGCGCTGCCAGCGCAGTCAGGCGCTCTTGCAGCAGCGGCAGTTTGTCGTTGGAAATGGTGAAACCGGCCGCGGCGGCATGGCCGCCATAGCGTTCGCCCAGCGATTCATCGAACAGGTCAGCGCAGGCGTCCAGTGCGCGGGTGATGTGAAATTCAGGGATGCTGCGGCAGGAAGCGCGCGTCAGGTGTTCGCCGACAGCGCCCGCCACCGCAGGGCGGTAATAGCGTTCGGTCAGGCGCGATGCCGCCAATCCGACCACGCCCATATGAAATTCAGGCGACACTGTAAAGATCAGCCAGCGATTATTGTCGGCGGTTTCATCGTCGATCTGGATGTCTTCTTCTGCCAGTTCCTGGATAGCGGCGGTTTTCTCCTGACGGCGGTTGTTGATGTCATCGAGTTGCTGCGCGAACAGGGAGGCGCTGTGGGGGTCTTTGGCGAGCAGCAGGTCGATGGCGTTGCGCGCAGAGGTGATGCGTCCGGCAGCGTTGATGCGCGGGCCAACGCCGAAGGCGATGTGTGAGGCTTTCAAACGTGTGGGGTCCTGTCCTGCCGCGCGGATGAGGGCGGACAGCCCTACCCGCTTTTCCTGGTGAATCTCCTCCATACCGGCTTTGATCAGAGCGCGGTTTTCACCGGTTAGCGGCACGATATCCGCCACGGTGGCGACAGCCACCAGATCGAGCCAGTCCTGCGCCTGCAAGCCGTTCACGGGATAGCGTGACAGGTAGGCTTCGACCAGTTTGTAGGCAATGGCAGCCCCGCACAACACTTTTTCGGGGTAGGTATCGTCTTCCTGGCGGTGGTCGAGGATGGCAATCGCAGGCGGCAGTTCTTCGCCCGGCAGGTGGTGATCGGTCAGGATCACGTCCATGCCCAGGTCTTGCGCCAGTTGGATCTCGCTCACGGAACGGATGCCGCAGTCAACAGTGATCAGCAGGCGCGTGCCATCACCGGCGATCTCGCGCACGGCATCATGGTTGAGGCCGTAGCCCTCGTCGAAGCGGTCAGGGGTGTAGGATTTCACCTTGGCGCCGCACTGGCTGAGAAAATCGATCATCAGGGCGGTGGCACACACCCCATCGGCGTCATAATCGCCGTAGATGGTGATGGATTGTTCCTCTTGCAGCGCGCGATGCAGTCGTTCAACCGCCGTTTCCATGTCTTTGAGCAGGAAGGGGTCATGCAGCGATCCATGCGATTTGACATACATTTCCGCCATATCGGCGTTTACCACGCCGCGGTTGTAGAGCAGTTGCTGCATCAACAGGTGGTAGTCAGCCAGTTCTTTTTGCAGGTCTTCAGGGATGGGAGGGGCGATCACCCATCGTTTCGGTTGGATTGCGGTCATGATTGCCTTTCGTTGCTGTGTCAGTCGTTGAAGTAGACGCGCGGGAGGCGGTCAGCCAGGCCGCAGACGACCTCATAATTGATCGTTTCCCATTTTTGCGCCAGTTCATCGACTGTGATGATTTCGTCATTTTGTGTGCCGATCAGCACCACTTCGTCGCCAATGGCAGCATCGGGCACGCTGTCCAGCTGGATCATGCTGTGGTCCATGCAGACCGAGCCGACCACCGGCACACGTTTGCCGTGGATCAGCACTTGGTTATTGGGCATGCGGCGGTAGCCGTCACCGTAGCCGACCGGGATCACGCCGATGCGCTCATAGCCTGTGGTATGGTAACGGTGCCCGTAAGAGATGCCATGACCGGGCGGGAATACTTTGATGGAGATCAGGCTGGCTTTCCAGGTGAGGGCGCGGCGGAATTCAGGCGGCAGTGTCACCTCGGCGGATGGGTTCAGGCCATAAATGGCGTTGCCAGGCCGCAGGAAGTCGTAGTGCACGGCGGGATGCGCCAGTGAAGCGGCGGAGTTAGAGGTGTGGATGTAGGGCGGGCGCATGCCGAGGGCTTCCACTTCGTTTACCAGTTGTGCAAAACGGGCATATTGCTGCCGGGTGGTGGTGCCATCAGCCTCATCTGCGCGCGCAAAATGGGTGAATATGCCTTCCAATTCGATGGCGGGCAGTTCGTACATCCAGCGGATGAAATCGAGGTTGTTTTCAGGGAACAACCCCAGACGACCCATGCCGGTGTCAAACTTGACATGCACCTTGACCTGAAAGCCCGCTTTTTGGGCTTCGGCGGCGTAGGCGCGCGCGATGTCATGGTCATAGACGGTCAGGGAGATATTGTTGCAGGCGGCTTCGGCGATGCGCGCCGGTTGGGTGTAACCCAGCACAAGAATGCGCGAGGTGATGCCGGATTTGCGCAGCAGCAGGGCTTCTTCGATACGCGCCACGCCCATGCCGAACACGCCGGCCTGCTGGGCAGCCAGGGCGGTCTCGACCATGCCGTGACCGTAGCCGTTGGCTTTGACAATGGCAAGCACCGGCTTGCCGGTGAGCTGTTGGAAAGCACGGATATTGTTCTGGATGGCGCCCAGGTCGATCTCGAGCCAGTTGGAATGCCCGTTGGTATCCATGGCGACAAGTATAACGGCGGATGGAGAAGGGGTCAAACAAAACTACTAAAAATAATGCCCCTAAAACTGTTTACGCACTTCATGATTTCCCACCCGACTAGAAAAACAAGAGTAATCATTTAACTCATAGCGAATTCTTCCTGCTAGGATCGCTGGAGAAATGTTAAGTTCAACAGCAAACCGATCAAGTTGGAGTTCATCTAAGAAATCTAAATTTGGTGCGATCTGTGTCTGCCAATAATTTTGAGGAATCAAGTTCTCCCGTGCAAAACCGTTGGCTTCTTGCTCTTCGACGGATTCTTCCAATGTATTACCTTCGATTTCATCAAAATAGGCTCTTGAGCCATCATTGAGATGCAATGCTACATGCGCCAATTCATGCATCAAAGTGAACCAAAAGTTATCCAACCGATCATGGCGCAGTGTCAATGCGATTACTGGGTTACCATCTGGCGCTATAAATGCGGCTCCATCCAGATAGGTTTTTGGTAAATGGGGAAGAATGGCAAAGTGAATACCCACCTTATTTAAATGTTCTTTTACCAACTGTAGTCCTGCCTGATAACCACTGAACTTCAGTAAATCATCATAGAAGGTTTTCTCCAGTTTTGATATGTCGAAAGGAGACAATTCCTCACTTGAAACAATTTCTAACACACGTGCCTGCCAGGCAAGTAGCGCATTTTGATTGGTTTCCTTGTCTGCATGTCGGCAATAGATAGCTACTGGTGGATGATCGCCAAAGATTGAAAATAACGTTTCTAACAATTCTTCAGCCATTCCTTTGGCTCTTCGGACATCATTATAATTTCCAAAGTACCCTTGATGTACCATCTCATTAAAAGGGAAATCTTCAATGAAATACTCTTGTTCTTCGTATTTCGCGTCCTGTTTTTGCATCAATACATTGTAAGGAATATTCAAGCCTGTATGCAATCTGCGAATCATTTCTTTGCTCAACTCACGTTTGCCATTCAGAACAGCAGACACTTTTGATTGACTGCCGATAAAAGGAACCAGATCTTTTTGCTTCAAATCCTGTTGATCCATTCTAAATTTGATCGCTTCAATCGGACTTGGTAAATCAATCGAATAATGTTCATCCTCATATTTTTCAATAATAAGAGAAAACAATTCAAACTCCTCTTCTTCCACAGAGCCGGGTTCAGCATCAATCAATGATTCAATATGTTCCAACGCGGCTTCATATTCTTCATCTGTGCGAATTATTTTTGGTTTCATCAGATTTCCCTTACATCTTTGATTCGGTTATATTCTTTGTGCGTTCCAAACCAACGAATAAACACTGTTCCCTGGGCTTTTACACTTGCATACCGCACTCGAATAATTAGTCGATAATGCCCACCTTTGATATTAAAAATCACTGTGTGATTGCCTGGAAAGTCCGCACTCGGAAAACTGTCAAGAATATCATTGGGAGTTAACCATTTTGCCTGTTTAACTTCTGCCAACCAGGCGAGAAGTTGCTCTCTTGCGTCTGTATAGCGT
>DSBE01000274.1 GCA_011053085.1 Chloroflexota bacterium | reverse complement strand
GAGTCCGTAATCGAACCCATCGCCGTAGGCGAACAAGGTAGCGCGAGGATGACGCGGGAACGAGTTCCCGTAGAAACCAGTTTTCGTTCCCATTCTGGAACTCGCGCGGCAGGCGGGACAGGCAAGCGCACCGGCGACGCGGTGAGGCTGTGCGCGCTGGCGAGGCGCCGGGCAGCGATAAGAACCTGGGGATTGGCGGAAGTGCAGCCAGGCGCGCAGCAGGTTATTGAGTTGGCAGGTGACGCTGCGCCTGGGAATGGCGCGGACGTATTCTGATAAAGTCGAGACACAAGGTTATTGATGATGGAATGTTTAGCCATTATCCCTGCCCGTGGTGGGTCGAAAGGGATTCCACATAAGAATGTTTACCCACTTTTGGGGAAACCATTATTAGCTTATTCGATTGAACAAGCTTTATCCTCAAAGCTTATCTCGCGTGTTGTCGTTTCAACGGACGACAGCGAAATTGCAGCGGTGGCGCAAAAGTATAGTGCGGAAGTAGTTTGGCGTCCGGCTGAAATCAGCGGTGATACAGCTTCATCAGAGTCAGCTTTATTGCATACGCTAGATTATCTGGAGAGTACCGAAGCATATCAGCCGGATTTGTTGGTCTTTCTACAATGCACATCACCGCTTACTACAGTAGAAGATATTGACGGTACAATTACCGTGCTCTTGGAAAAGAAAGCTGATTCTGCGTTGTCCGTTATTCCTTTTCATTATTTTCTATGGCGCGAAAACGAGAACGGAGACTGCATAGGCATCAATCACAACAAACGCTTTCGCCCCTTACGACAGGAACGAGAGCCGCAATTTTTGGAGACGGGTGCAGTATATGCGATGCGCACGCGAGGCTTTAAGGAAGCTAAACACCGTTTCTTTGGGAAGACGGTGACATATACCATGCCGGCAGAACGACGTTGGGAGATTGATGATCCTATTGATTTAGTCATCGCAGAGATGTTGTTACAACATGCACAACGCGAGAATGTTTTGAAGGCTTTTCCCGATTCTGTATCCGCAGTGGTACTGGATTTCGATGGTGTTTTTACTGATAATAAAGTACTTGTGTTTCAAGATGGGCAGGAAGCTGTGCTGTGTGACCGTGGCGATGGGATGGGGCTAAGTTTCTTAAAAGAGCTTAGTATACCTGTTTGGGTTTTATCTTCTGAGGCTAATTCGGTCGGTAAGCGCCGGTGTGAAAAGCTGGATATTCCTTGTTATCATAATTTGGGCTTGGATAAAGCAGGGACTTTATCTAGGTTGATTGGCGAGGAAAATATCGCCCCTGAACAGATTGTCTATATGGGGAATGACATTAACGATTTGGCCTGCATGAATATAGTAGGATGTGCGGTTGCAGTTGCTGATGCTCATCCCCAGGTTATAAGGCGAGCTGACATTGTCTTAAAACACCGTGGGGGCAATGGCGCGATACGTGAACTTTGCGATATACTGCTAGATAAACTAAAGCGAAATGTGAAGGAGTAAAATGAGAAAGACGATCAAAATCGGCGATTATGTGCTTGGAGATGGATACCCAGCTTTTATAGTTGGGGAAATCGGTATTAACCATAACGGCGACATTGAAATTGCTAAACGATTGATAGATGCTGCTGCTGAGGCTGGTTGTAATGCTGTGAAATTTCAAAAGCGTAACCCGGAACAAGCCGTGCCTGCTGCACAACGTGATGTAATGCGTGAGACGCCGTGGGGTTTCATAACTTATTTGGAATACAAATATAAGGTGGAGTTTGGATACGAAGAATACGCTGAGATTGATCGCTACTGTAGGGAAAAAGGAATACTGTGGTTTGCTTCATGTTGGGATGAAGACTCGGTGGATTTTATTGAGCAATTCTCGCCTTGTTGTTATAAAGCCGCGTCCGCGTCTTTGACCGATTTACCTTTGTTGCAAAAAGTAAAAAATACAGGGCGGCCTTTGGTTATTTCAACCGGTATGTCAACGATGGAAGAAATTGCCCAGACCATCAAGGTTTTGGGAACTGATAACTTGGTGGTATGCCATAGCACGAGCGCGTATCCATGCCCGAATGAAGAATTGAATTTGCGTATGATTCAGACGTTGCGAGAGAAATACGATTGTCCGATTGGCTATTCTGGCCATGAAGTGGGGTTACAAACGACGTGCGCGGCTGTGGTGTTGGGGGCGTTGTATATCGAGCGGCATATTACGTTGGATCGGGCGATGTGGGGAAGTGATCAGGCGGCTTCGGTAGAGCCACATGGCATCAAACGATTAGTCAGGGATATACGAGTCATTGAAGCAGCATTGGGAGATGGGGTCAAGCAGGTCTACGAGAGTGAGATGATTGTCAGAAATCGCCTACGCCGAAATTGAGCTAGACTTATCGGGGCATTTTTAAGGACGGACTGATTTGAATCAAATTAAGAATGTATTTCACTCCTTTTTAAGGAGTAATCTTTTGAGTGGTGCTGCAATTTATGTTTTCGGTAATTTGCTGCAGAAAGCTGCTACATTTCTCTTGATCCCGCTGTATACGTATTATCTATCTCCTGAAGACTTTGGCATCATAGGGATTGTCCAGAGCATCAATCAGATATTAGTAATCATATTGGCATTGGGTATCAACGCTGCGATTCAGCGATATTACTATGATTACTACCAGGATGATACACAACTAAGGCAGTATATATCCTCTACCTTTCTTTTTTTGACGGTTGCTGCCAGTGCGGTGAGCCTTGGGCTACTCTTAGCTGGAAAACCCATTTGGGAGACTTTGTTCCGTTACGTGCCTTTTGCTCCTTATGCTCAGTTGATGATCTGGGCCGTCTGGGGTAGTGTTCTGACCCAATACGCTCTGAATCTCTATCGGGCGCGCCAGGAACCGGTGCGATTTGTTGTCACTCAGATTGGGAATTTCCTACTCGCCACAACTGCGACGATTTATTTTGTGGCTTTTCGTCATCTGGGGGCGAAGGGACAACTAATGGGTTTGCTGACAGGATCGGTTGTTACTGCACTGGTCTCGTCGATATTGTTACTTAAGGAGTATTTTACACTTCAGATTGATTGGAAGTTTATTCGTGTGAGTATGGTATATGGTTTGCCTTTGATTCCCCACTTGATAGCTCAATGGGTTAAGACATCGTTGGATCGTGTTATTCTAGAAAATTACACTACTTTGGCTGAAGTTGGTATTTACAGCCTAGGATACAAACTGGGATTTATAATGGAAATCCTGGTTAGCAGTGTTAATTATGCCTATGTCCCATATTTCTTTGAGATGATGAAGAATCATCCTCATCCCGGAGAACGCTTTAAGAAAATTATGGCTGTTTATGTAACAGTCTTTGGTTCTATTTGTTTAGCAGGAGTGTTATTTGGTCACGAAATCGTGCAACTTCTTGCTCCGCCTGTATATTATCCATCTGCTAGAGTTGTGCCTTTAATTCTGTTTGGTTTTTTGATAAATGGCTATTATTTTTTGTTTGTTAATCCTCTGTTCTATTTTGAAAAGACTCATTGGCTGCCATGGCTGACTGGGGCAGCTGCTGTCGTTAGCATTGGCTTTAACTTTGTGTTGATACCCCAGTATGGTGCACTTGGTGCAGCATGGAGTTTGGTCGTTTCAATAGTATTGACATTTATCTTGACGTTTTTTGTTAGCCGTAAGGTTTGGCAAGTCGATTTGTGCTACGGCAGATATTTGTTGCTCAATACGCTGATCGGGTTTGCGGCTGTGTGGATGACATATACGGAAGGACCGAAATCTGGAACGGGTACCTTCGTATTAAAGTTATTCATTGGTGGAGGATATGTGTTGTTAGCATATATATTATTGCTCGGAGAGCATAAAGAGTGGTTTGTACTTCGATTGAAGCGAAGCTCTCTATAAGTCAATAATGAAATTATCTATCCCAAGCGAGTGGTTAAGCAATGAAGTTTCTGGTGAATGTATTGCAGAAGTCCTTGGAATTGGACATATATGATTTGAATTACGATTTCAGCTCAAAAAAAATGGAGCATCATATTTTTTCATCAAAAACAGGACTGCCGCGCAGAGGGGTTGCGTTGCGGCTTCTCTCCTTTTTCCGACATTGGATAAGGTCATTAATTATCGGGGCAGATAAGAATTGGAATGCGAGTATTACAGATTCGTCTGTGATATTCTTTGCAATGACTAGAAATCAAGAAAATGCTTTGCGTCCCGTATATGAAAAAGTAATGTCAGCCCGTTTTGTGGGGCTTAAGGGATATGGGGACATACAGTTACCATTATTTTTTGCTTATAGTATGTCCTGGTTCTATTTACCTGTCTTGCTAGTTCAACTATTAAAGTCGGAGGAATACAAACGACAATCTTTCGAATTTATTCTTGACAAATATCTCTTAACTTATGGCTATTATGTGCAATGGCGGCTTTGGTTAAACAGATTCCGGCCAAAAAGTGTTATAGTTTCTAATGATCATATGATGTGGTGTCGAGCATTGGTAAAAGCAGCATCTGATGAGAATATCCCTACTGTTTATATTCAACATGCTTCTGCTGTGGATTATTTTCCCCCGCTTAACTTTGATTATGCACTTTTAGACGGTTCTGATGCTTTGGAAAAGTATGCGAGTTGCGGGCAATCTGACACAAAAGTTTTTTTAATTGGTACCCCTAAGTTTGATGCCTATCTCGATCATACTAATAAAAAACACCATGTTGAAGCTATCGGTATATGTACCGGTCATTGGATTGAACTGACCGATGTTGACCGGCTGGCTCGGGAAATTGTGCATACATTTCCGCACTTACGCGTTGTTGTTCGCCCACATCCGAGTGATTCGCGCTTTGATTTGTGGAAAGCATTAGCCGAGAAATATTCTTGGGAGTTTTCAGATGCGGCCAACGAGTCTTCTTTTGTTTTCTTGGGTAAGGTTGATTCAGTTATAGCTTCAGATTCTAATATACTTCTTGAGGCCGCTTTAATGAATGTTTATCCTATTTATTATGATTTCGGGTCAACTAAACTGGATCTGTATGGTTTTTTACGTAATGGACTTGTTGATTATTTTGCTGATCCAGAGCAATTGTGTGCTGAAGTCGGAAGATTGTTGACCTTTAAACCTGATATTCGTTCAAAGACAAAATACTACTGTGCCACAGTTGATACCAAGTACGATGGTCGCTCTAGTGAACTAGCTGCTGCTTTGATTGTTGAGATAGGATCTGCGTATGGTATAGACTTTACATTATGGGAAAGGCTAGATGGTTTGTTGCTAGATGCATACAGACTTACAACTCGAGAATCGTTTAAGGATGACCTGTAGGTAAGGATAAATGGGATGGCGAAAGTTTTGCTGTTTGTCATTTTGTGTTCGTTGATGTTGGCGATACTTATTGCTTCTGTTTGGATGCAGAATATGAT
>DSBE01000096.1 GCA_011053085.1 Chloroflexota bacterium | reverse complement strand
TGGTCGAACGGGCGATTGCCTTGCGTGCCGACAACCACCTGTACCGCGAGATGGAAGTGGACGCCAAACCCCAGCAAAGTTGGACGGCGGTGTATGACAAGAAGGGCGGCCTGGCGGTGGTCAGCGCCGGACAACTGGAAAGCGCTGTGTTGGATCAACCGCAGCGCCCTGTCGCTGTGACCCTGTTCCGTTCCACCCGCCGCACCGTGCAAACCGAGGGCGAGCCGGACGGCTTGCTGCTGGGCACCGTGCGCGTGAAGCAGTTCCTCATGCCACTGGATGGCAAACCGGACCGTGTGCGGTTGTGTGAGTTGGGCCAGCAGCAAACGGCAGGCCTGCACACCGTGCAGATCACGCAGAAACTGGTGAACAACCTGCGCGCGCACAGAGAGATCAGCACCGAAGCAGCGCTGCCCGCGCAAGGCAGTTTCTTCGCGTTGGAAGGCAAGGCGGTGGTCACCAGCACCGGCATGCTGGGCGGTGCACTGGAAGTGCGCCTGTTCAACCCGACCGGCAAGAAACAGACCGCTTCCCTGCGCTTTGCCGCAACCAGCACCTTCAAGCAGGGCTGGCCGGTTGACCTGTTGAGCGAACCGCTGGGTGAACCGCAGGCGCTGGAAGACGGCGTGTACTCCTTTGCGCTGCGCCCCAAACAGATCGTGACCCTGTGCTTCCAGTAGGCGTATTAAACACAAGCAAAAAGGCTGAGGAAATCATTCCCTCAGCCTTTTTCTATTTAACTGTTTTCTATTCGAATTCGAACCCGCGCAATTTGCGCGCGCGCCGCGGGTGGCGCAGGCGCTGCAGGGCTTTGCCTTCGATCTGGCGGATGCGTTCACGCGTCAGGCCGAACTTATTGCCGACCTCTTCCAGCGTGTAAACGCGTCCGTTTTCAAGGCCGAAGCGCAGACGCAGGATGCGTTCTTCGCGCGGCGGCAAGGAGCGCAGCACATCGTCAATCTTCTCGTGCAGCATCTGGTCGTTGGTCGAATCCACCGGGTTGGGCGAGTATTCATCTTCGATGAACATGCCCAGTTCGGTCTCTTCGTCGCCGCTGCCGTCACTGACCGGGCTTTCTAAGGAAAGCGGCAGCCACGACACCTTTAACATCCAGTGCACCTTCGTGATCGGCATCTCCATGTGTTCGGCGAGTTCTTCGGGGGTTGGTTTGCGGTCAAGGGTCTGTTCCAACACCTGAATTTGTTTGTACATGTTGCGGATGCGGTCGATCATGTGCACGGGCACGCGAATGGTGCGGCCCTGGTCGGCGATGGCGCGCGTGATCGTCTGGCGGATCCACCAGGTGGCGTAGGTCGAAAAACGGAACCCGCGCCAATATTCATATTTCTCCACCGCTTTCATCAAGCCCAGATTGCCCTCCTGGATCAGGTCAAGGAAATGCACCCCGCTTCCCACGTAGCGTTTGGCAATGCTGACCACCAGGCGGGTGTTGGCTTTGATCAGGTGTTCGCGGGCTATTTCGCCCTCGGCGATGCGCGCTTCCAGGTCGGCGCTGTGCTTTTTGCTGAGCGAACCCTTTTTCTCAAAAACTTGCCGCTCAATTTTGGCCTGCTTGCCCAATTCGATTTTCTGGGCGATTTCCAGTTCTTCTCTCGGGTTGAGCAGTGGTACCAATGACATCTCCTTCAGGTAGATACCGATGGTATCGTTGCCATTCAGGATGTCATCATCAACCGCAGCGAGCTCCTCTTCGCTGGGTTCTTCAGCACTGGCTTCTTCCAGATCGATCTCATCAGTATCGAACAAGAAGTCCAGTGACTGGTCAGTATCCTCATCGTCCTCGCTGTCTTCCAGCAAGTCCTCTTCTACCGGCTTATTGGTGCGAAGTGCCGACAACGGCGCATCGTTGCCATCGCGATCAAAATCCGTATCAACGGACAAGAGCTCCTCGCGCGAACGATACTTCTTAACGGACCTTGACAGCCCGTCACCACTTAAGCTGCTTTCATCAAGATTCCCCTTGATCACAGTAAGTTCCTCCCTTGGCAAATGGAAAAGTACAGATGGTTACAATTTTGGCTATGCTGCTTGCCTATGACTACAGATTCCCTGGTTGAGATTTTGACCGCATTCGGGACAGAGGCCCTTACAATCTGGTTTGCAAATCGGTTGAATGGGGATTTCCATGGTGAGGTATTCTCGTACGATAGGCGCAAGATCGATGTTGCCATCTTGCGGAAGGATCAGCCCGGATTCGGTAACGTTGCGTTCATCCAGGGCGTAAAGCTCCTCCACATGTGTTGAGATACGATAAGGAAATGGTTCCAGACACCGAGTGCATTCCTGATTGATCCAGGCTTCAAAATCCCCCTGGAGCAAAATGCCTTGCCGCGCACGCCCGAAACGAGTTTGACCCTTGAAATCACTCATCTCGAGTTCGGGAGAGAGGATGATCTTCGAAAATTCGAAGGGCACATCTCGTGAATCTCCCAAAGGCAGCGACAGTACAAAGCCAACATTGATACGTAATGGAAAACGACTTTGACGCATTTGTTAAATTGCTCCTGTACGATACAACCAGGCCACTTGTGAAACATTATAGCACGAAACATTCACGATTTCTACAACGAGTTTTCCCTTCTGCTCTTTCAGTTTTGTTAAGAGCAGCTCCCATATTACTGGTTCGCCGGTTTTGCTGCCTTTAACCCCCAGTTATAACGGGTTAGCGGTCACGGAACGGCACCCTTGGGGGTGTGTGAATTTTCACTGGCAGCCGTAGAACGGACTTTCTTTTTTTAAGTTAATAAAACTTAATCCACATTAAAATTTTAAGGAACCGCAACTGTTTCACAAGAATGGCACACAGCCATCACTATCTGTGCAAGAATGATGCCCGCCTTTTGCGCATACTTTCTCGAACCTTAAAATATGTAGAAACTGTGTTTTTCCCCTTGCAAATTCTACGAGGTTAATGTAAACTTGTCATTAGTTAGCCGGCAGGGTGCCCCCCTCACTCTGCCGGCTGACTATTTAATTCTATGGGGTGCGCGGGCTAAAACCCAACGTAAGAGATATAGCTGTCCGGGGGGAATATGCGGGTGAAACGCTCAGCGGCATCGGGGCCGCACTGCAGCGCACCCAGGCGCAGCAAGCGGTTGGCGGTCAGCAGTCCGCCGATGGCGGACGAAAGCTGCACGGCGTTGAATTGAATTTCGGCGGGTTTGTCAGTGGTTTCAACCTCCAGCCGGCCGGAAACCGGCGTCAGTTGAAAGACACCGTTGTTCCAGGGACAGTTCTCGTCTTGCAACCCGATCACCACCGGCTCGCTGGCAAACAGCGGCACGCGGATCTGCTGGCAGAATTCGCGCCATTTGATCACACGCACCATCATTTCGCCTTCGCGGGTGCGCTTTTCATGCCCCGGGTTCTTAATGTAGTATTCCAGCGGCACCTCAGGGCCGACAGTCCACTGCACCTCTTCTGCCTGTTCGGCAAAGCGGGCGACCAGGTCAACCAGCGCCGGCAGTACGTGGTCATACTTGAACCAGGTGTGATTGACCTTCATGTTCAATTCCCACTGGGCGGGTTCAGAAAACTCGAAATGCACATAGCCCACGATCTCTCCAGCCTGTTCAAGCACATAGCGATGCTGGGTGTCTGTGTTTTGCAGCTTCCACAGCGGCTGGAACACACGCGAGCCAAAGCGCGCCATGGAGCGCTGTACTTCCATCACACCGGCGGCATCCTGGACAGGGTCATATTCGCGGAAGGTGATCCCGGCAGGCGCTTTGATCGGTTTGATAGCACGGCGGTGGAAGGTGTAGCGGTGGCGCAGTTCGGCATGGGCGTAACCGAATTTCTCGTAGAAGGGATAATCGAACGGCGCCAGCGCTGAATAGATGATATTTTCCTGGTTGGCGTAGGCAAACAACTGCTCAAAAGCGCCGCGCACCAGCCGTTGGCGGCGGTGTTCGGGCAGGGTTGCCACGCCGGAGATGCCCCCGAAAGACAGGTTAGCGCCGCGAATGGCGTTGTCGAGTTGCTTGGTGAGTCCCACCACGGCGACCAGTCTGCCGTCGGTTTTGGCGCCGAAAACAGTTTTCACCACCTGGGGTTCTTCCAGCCACTTTCTGGTGTCTTTCTCCGGTTTGTGGGGGTCGTAGGCTTTCCACCACACATGGGCGATCTCATCGGCATGGCTGGCGGGGTCAATCTGGACAAATTCATACATGGCGGCACCTCTGGGTATCGGTTGGTAATACTGTGGCAGGAATTATAGCATAATGAAATGATGCCGCACGAAGGGAGAGAGTCTATGACTTTGCTGTGCGGGCAGGTTTTACTTAGCCGCCCGTGCCAGGGCAATTCTGTATGCCACGATCTCCCGAATGAGTTCCAGCGGCAATTCTTTGGCGTTAGGAAACTGGATCGATCCTTTACCGCGCGGATATTCTGCCAGCTTTTCTTCCATGGCAGTCAGGGTTTCTGGCAGCGGATAGAGGCCGATGTGGGCTTTGAAGGCGGCATAGTGCAGCAGGTTGCCGTGATACAGAAAAGTCGGAATGCCGTATTTGATGGTTTCTTCCGCCTCAGGCAGCATACCGAATACAAGCTCTCTGATCTGGTGCAATCGTTCCAGGGCAATGCCATCAAAGCGGGCAAAGTAATTTTTCACAGCATCTTGCATGGCTGTCTTATTTCTTGACCTGCTTGCCTTCGTGGAACTCTTCATCATATTCAACGACGCCATCGCGGTCATAGCGGGTCCACCGGCCGTGTTTCAGATCATTTTTGAAATTCCCTGTTTGCCATAGTGTGCCGTCATATCGATAGAATTCCCAGGTTCTTTCCATCATTCCCTCAACAAAAGGCCCCTGCGCCTTCATCTGCCCGGTTTTGTAGAAAAAAGTCAGGGTGGTGTCGTTAAGCGCACACACCCGCTGCCCGTTGGCGTATGTTTTGGTTAAATCTATTTCCATGACTGTTCTCCTGCTAACTATGTGAACCTAAAATTATAGCACAGGGGTAGTTGGTGAGACTGATATAATCAAATCAAGGCATTGAGTAACTGTATGGAGGTGTGCCATGCGTACATTTTTCTACCGGGTGGCTGGCGTTATTCTGGTGATCAGCGCGGTAATCGGGTTGTTATTGGGCGGATTCGGCATCTGGGGCGTCTGGCGCCTGAAACCGCAGGCGGACGCTTTTCTCATTGATACCACCCAGTCTGCGGTGGATGCCGTTGACCTGGCAGACAGCGCGCTGGAGGAGGTGTCGCTGACCCTGGAGGTAATCAATGAAGGCCTCCAGTCGATCAATGAACTCAAGGATGGTTTGGCCGATATTGTGCTGCGTATCACGCCCGTCCTTGATCGCACCTCCACCTTTGTGGGACAGGATGTGGTTGGGGTGTTGGGCGGGGTGCAGGGCGCATTGTCCACCCTGGAAACCGGCATGACTAC
>DSBE01000029.1 GCA_011053085.1 Chloroflexota bacterium | reverse complement strand
GACCAGATTCAAGCCATTCAAACCCGCTGCTTATGGCAGATTGATGAAACCATCGAAGGCGTGCCGATGCGCTTTCAGCACTATGCCCGAATGCAGCCGCCTGATGATGATCGCTTCGCAACCAATCTGCGCCCCAAACCGCATGAGCTGGAAGAGATCTTTCAGCCCGGTGATCGCAAACTGATTGCCTTCGGACACCTGCATTACCTGCATCAGGGCGAAACCAACGGCACCACCTACCTCAGCGTGGGACCGGCAGGACCTTCCAAAACGGCGAACCAGACGCAGTATGTGATCGTGGAAGCAGGCAACGGACAATGCCGCATTCAGCAGAAAACACGCGCTTACGATGACCGCCTGTTCTTCAAAGATATGAAAAAACGCAAGGTTGCTTCACGCCAGACGATACTGAAGATCTTCTATGGGGGACGTGGTTAATCCATCAGGGTTGAAAAATCCACCGACAGCAGCATCAACAAAGCAAATGGAAATTGCTTCTTGTTTTCATCCTTTGCCTGACCAGAGAATGCGCTTGTGAAAATAAGTAAGCTTCTCATGGTAAGAAAGGGGTGTGAAAAGAATTAACCCTTCGCATCCCTCACCTGCGGGGAAAAAGGCAGAAGCTGCCGTTGGTTTCGGCAGCCTCTGCGGGAAAATCTCGTTAATGCTTTGAGTTCTTAATCAAGCGAGATCAACGGTAACCGCCGCGCAGGGTCGCTTTCTTCACCTGTCACCTGCCGTGAACCGTCGGGGTTAAGGCCGAAGGCACTGAAGCCATTCAGGGTCGGGCTGCCAAATGCCGCAGGCGGTACGCCTGACAGGACACCAGTGATGACGGCCCAATCCATGTCTACCGAGTGTCCGCCTTCGGTCAACTTGATCACATCCACACCGAAAGAACCGTCGAAGAAAGCCAGCTCTTCAATGGCCACCAGCGGGGTATTGTTGATCGAAAGGATCAGGTCGTAAGTGGCAGACGGGTCTACCACCACCTTGTAGGTCTGGTAGTTGCTGAAGACAATGTCGCTGCCTAAATTGAAAGAACCCAGATGGGTTAAGACAGCACCGGATTGCAAACGCCAGGCGTACACATACAAATTGGTGCCGTCATGCTGGAAATCGAGGGTGTAAAACTGGGTCGGGTTGCCTCCGGCGTCAAACTTGGCTTTCACCAGGATTGAGAAGCCGTCGGGGCCGTTCTCTCCCAGCGAGCGCAGGCGCGCCTCAAAAGTGCCGCTGGTCAGGTTGTAGTTGTGGTAGGTGGTGGCACAGTTATAGCCACAGGCACCCGGCACACCGCGATAGGCGGCACTGTTCCAGATATCCCAGCGATCATCGATATCCACCCAGTCAGCGGCGCTGCTGTTGAAATCGTAGTTCCAGGTGGCGGCGCCGCCGGTGATGGTGATGGCGCGGTAAGCGGTCCAACGCCCGAAGTTGCGCCCGTTCTTGGCGCGTACATGCCAACAGAGGAATCAGAACGGTTGGGCATGATCAATCGTCTGCGGTTGTAACAAGTTTGTTCTCCGCTGCGGACAGGGTCAAGCCCTGTCCCTACGTGTTCATTGATTTTGTCATTTCGACCGACCGCAGGGAGCGGAGAAATCGAAACAGCTGTGCATGGACAAAAAGAACAGGCAGCCGGGTAAGGGCTGCCTGTCTTTTTGTGGTTGTTAAACACGCGGTTAACGAAAATAAACCGGGTATTTTACTCGATCAGGGATTACTCCCAAATACCGAATTCAAACAGGAATTCACCGCTGCGGTCAACGGCATCGGTGCGGAAATTGTGATCGAAACCGCTCATACCAAACAGGCCGTTCACAGCAGAAGCACCAAAGTAGCCTTCAGGCAGGGCCATGGAAGGACCACTGACCACACTGACGCTGGCGGTGTCAATATCCACCAGATGGTCAGTTTCCGCGGCGTATGCAATCACATCGATACCGAAGCTGCCCTGATAGAAATCGGAGTCGAAGATCGTGACGAAATAGGTGTCATCAATCATCCAATAGATCTCTTCATAGCGTGCTTGCAAATCATCGTAGCGGTCGATGGCAATATCCACCTTGTAATTATGCTGTTCGGTGATATCGATGGCTAATCCGCTGAAGTCGATCGCGCCCCAATATTCCCAGCCGCCGCTGGCGGTATAGGCATACAGTACCCACCACAGGTTGTCGGGGTCACCGTACCAATCGACCGTCAGCGCCTGCTGCAGGACACCGCCGCTGAACTCAGCGAACAACAGGAAGGTGAAACCGTCATAGCCGTCAGCGCCAGTGGAGGCGATATCCGCTTCGAAAATGGCATTGCCAACACGGTAATTGTGGAAGGTGCTTGCGCAGCCCCATATGCAGAGAGCGTTATAGGCATCGCCTCGGTAGTATTCTGATTCGGCGATATCCCACAGGCCATGCACGTCCACCCAGCCATTGGCATTATCGGTGAAGGGATAGGTCCAGGTCAGGCCACCCGATGAGACGGTGAAGCTTTCATAAGCACTCCATTGGCCGAAGTTGCGTCCGGCTTTGCCGCGCACATGCCAGGTATAGTCGCCGTCTGCCAGATGGGTGAAGACCTGTCCGGTGCAAACACCAGCTGTGCAGAAATTGCTGTTCTTATACTGGAATTCGTACATGATGCTGCCATCCGCGTTGCGCACCTGCACCAGGTGGGCGGTTGAGCCAGCTGCTTCTGTCCAGGTGAGGGTCGGACGTGTGACAGTTTCGGTCGCGCCGCCTATGGGCGAAATCGTGGCTGTATTGCCGACCTGGGTGTATTCAAACGCCACCCGGCCGGGATATTCGCTCATCTCGTTGGTAGAAGTGTTGATGGCCTGTGCGTTCCAGCGGTAGGTGCCGAAGTTGGCGCCCAGATCATCGGCAGAGGGCAGGCGGAATTCACAAATGCCCGCCGCACAAACGCCGGTGGTATTATACAGTGTGATGCTGCCATCCGGGGCAAACAATTGCAGATTGTAACGATTGGCGCCCGCGACCTGACCCCAATTTAACACCGGACGGCTGTTATAGAGTACCTGGTTCCCTCGGGGAGAGTTCAACGCCGGCATATCAAGCCCGATGGTACCCACGGTAAAGGTCTGCCAGTTACTCCAGACACCTTTTACGGACTCATTATAGCCAACCACATGCCACTTGTACTTTGTACCCGCGCTCAGAGTGGCAGGGCTGGGGATGGCACATACCGCACCATCACAGCGCACAGCATCTGCATAGGTGGCTTTGAAAGCCGTTGTGTTTGTAGCAACGTCCTTGACCTCTACGGTATATTTGGTGGCATTGATCGTATCTGCCCAGTAGAACATGGGTTCCACTTCCAGTAGATAGGCTGCATGTGCGGGGGAGATCAAATAAGGTGCTGCCGGGGCAGCGCCAGGCAGCGCAGTGGTGAAGTCGATGCGCGGCGCGATGGTCGGATCGGTGCCGGTGCGGGTGTCTGTCACCATGACCCCGTTGGTTTCCATCACAGTCCATAACTCATCGATGGTATAGGCCGGATAGGCTTCTTTCAGGATGGCGAACCCGCCTGCCACGATCGGCGCAGACATGGAGGTTCCGTTGTAGCTCTCGGTGGGGTTGGTACCCACCCCAGAGGCGGTCGGGATCGAAGAAATAATATTGACACCCGGCGCCCACACATCGGTGATATCGGGGGCGGCATTCGAGAACGAAGCGATTGCATCGCTGTTGTCATAGGTCGCGCTAACCGTGAAAGCGGTGGAGATACAGCCGGGATACCCGGTGCTGTCGGTGTAACCGTTGTTGCCAGCCGAGATCACCGTGGCGACGCCTACGCCTTTCAGTTGATCGATCAATAATTTGCGGGCTGCTTCTTCGACATCACAGTGATCATAAGAACGACTACCGCCCAGGCTCATGTTCAAAGAGATCACGTCCAGGGTGACGCCGGGATAAGCCGCGTTGGTGCCCTGGGTCAGCTCATACACATCCTCCATGGCGCTCATCTGGTCGGTATCGAAAGACATAATGCAGGGTGCACGTCCGGCACCGCACCAGGTTTCGGTCTCAAAGCGGGTGAACACCTGCGCGGAGATCACACTGGCTTGTGGGGCAACGCCGGAGAATCCGGTCGCGCCAAGGTCATTGCCGGCGGCAATGCCAGCCACATGCGTGCCGTGGTCACATCCGCCTGCCGGGCAGTTTCCTGCGTAAGGCAAAGCTGAACCCGTACCGGCATCAGAGGCGGCAGCGCCGACGCAGATCGAGGTGGCGTCATAATCTGTGTCATTGGTCGAATGACAGAATTCCGCCACAACCTTGCCGTCGTCCAGGAAGTCATGGCCGCTGTCGACACCGGTGTCGAGAATCGCCACCGCGTAGCCTGAGCCATCAAAACCCGCGGACCAGAATACATTCGAATCGATCCAGCTATTGGCCTCCGCCATGGCTGGCGGGGCTGCCACCTCGGCATCCAGCGCCTTGGGGATGTCGTGCTGCACTGACACCACGGTCGGGCTGGCAAGCAGCCCGGCATAGTCGGCTTCGCTACGCGCCCACACCGAAACAAACGGGATGGTGCGGAAAGCGACCATGTCGGCGGTCAGGGCGGGGAATGCCGCTGTGAAGTCCGCCTGGGCTTCTACAATGAGGGCTTTCTGTGCCGCCGCATCAGGGCCATTGATACCGCTGAATTGGCTCGAGGTTCTTACCCTGATGATCAGGCGTGCTGACCCGATCGAGTCAAGCCCTGCCACCACACTGTCATGGTCAGGGTTCTTGGCGATCTGCTCGGTAGACAGCTCATCAATGGTTTGAGGTGTGTCGCCTTCGTCTGCCATGACAGCGCCGGTCATCAGCACGATCAAAGCCATAAAAGCCAACACAACCATAAAAAATTTGGTTTTATGTTTCATCATTGTTCCTTTCGAATAGTGTTTTGCTCTCGCCCCCATAGATTGAACAAAATGCTGGCGGAGCAATGGCTTCGTCAGGGTAAACAAGTGTTGATAAGAAGTACGTCAGTTCGATTGATCAGGGGGGGAGTTAATTAAATTGCATCATTTTATCATGAAAACATTCTAATGAAAATAGCGGGGAACCAAATTTATAACACACCCTGTGATGATCAGGATGACAGAGAAACGCGGGGAAAAATCACCTCGTATCTCTTGCGTGATAGGGCGAGCCCTGTCCCTACATGTACATTGATTTTGTCTTTCCGACTGACCGCAGGGAGCGGAGAAATCGAAACGGCTGGGCATGATCAATTGTCTGCGGTTGTAACAAGTTTGTTCTCCCCTGCGGACAGGGTCAAGCCCTGTCCCTACGTGTTCATTGATTTTGTCTTTCCGACCGACCGCAGGGAGCGGAGGAATCGGAACGGCTGGGCATGATCAATCGTCTGCGGTTGTAACAAGTTTGTTCTCCGCTGCGGACAGGGTCAAGCCCTGTCCCTACG
>DSBE01000379.1 GCA_011053085.1 Chloroflexota bacterium | reverse complement strand
GAGTAATACAGAGTGGGAAAAAATAAAAAAACGATATCATTAACAGACAGCACTCTCCTCAGTATGAGGTTTTCACTTGCTCCCATAGTGAAATTTGTTCTTTGGCGGTCAGACGTCTCAAGGTTGTCTCGCGCCCAGCCAATAACCGCTCCATCTTTGAAAACCGCTGCAGGAATTTTTTGTTGGCATCACGCAGCACAAATTCCGCCTCAAGACCATACCATGTGATCAAATTTACCAAAGCAAACAAGAGGTCGCCAAATTCTTCTGCCAACCCGTCTCCATCGTCTGCCTCCAAAGCCGCAATCTCACCGATCTCTTCCAGTATCTTTGCCAGAATTTGCTCTTTCGACTCCCATTGAAAGCCATTCAGCTCCGCTCTGCGCTGGTATTGCTGCGCAACCATCAAAGCTGGCAGCTGGGTAGACACCCCATCCAGGGTTCCCTTATGGCCGTTCGCACCATTTTCTTCCCGTTCTTTGGCCTTGATCTCCTGCCAGTTGTTTAACACCTGGCCTACATCACCATTGACCTCAACCGCCCCAAACACATGCGGGTGGCGGCGGACCATCTTTTGGCTGATGGTGTCAAATACATCACCCAGTGAAAATTCGCCCTTTTCTGTGGCAATCTGGGCATGCAGATAGATTTGCAGTAAAACATCGCCCAGTTCTTCTTTCACCGCTTGCATGTCACCATCATCCAGAGCATCCAGCATTTCATACGCTTCTTCTAACAAAAACATTTTCAAACTCTGGTGGGTTTGTTCGCGATCCCAGGGACAGCCATCTGGCGCACGCAAACGGGCAATAATATTCTGAAACATTTCCGATGAATTTAGTTCACCCAGAGCTGGAACGTGAATAGCCTGGATGTGCTCCTGCCCGTCTACATTGCAAAGAACACACGGACGGACAACTCCTTCGGACAAAACGTCTATCTGATGGTCGACAGGATAATTCGCCAGCAGTAGTCCTTTCAAGGACGACAGCACAGCATCGTTGCCTTGATTGGTGAGCAAGACAACCGCAGGTAAAGTGGGGGGGAAAGGCGGGGTCTTCCACTCTGCCAATTCTTCCACGTCAATCACCATCACGCCGTTTTTAAGGGTCAATCCAAATTGTTCAAGTATTCTATCCAGCATCTATGCACCATCCATGATTATTTTTCTGCCCAATTCACACGAACATCATTGTAACAAAAACCGCTATCGAAGTCAGGTTTCTGTTATGAAGTCTGACATCGATAGCAGTTTACAAAACCAAGAATGAATTGAAAATTAACGCTTGGTATAGGTGGGCGCTTTGCGAGCGCGTTTCAAACCAGGTTTCTTGCGTTCCTTCACGCGTGGGTCACGGGTCAGATGTCCGCCGCGGCGCAAGCTGGAAATCATCTCAGGATTCATTTTGACCAGCGCGCGCGCCAGCCCCAACTCTACCGCACCGGTTTGCCCGCTGACACCGCCGCCGCTCACTTTGACGGTCACGTCATAGGCTTCACCAGCCAGTTGAACAGATTCCCACACCGCATTGATCTGTTCCATATCGCCCAGGCGGGGGAAATAGTCTTCAACCGGTTTTTCGTTCACAATGAACAGACCTTTCCCGCTCATGACACGCACACGGGCTGTGCTGCTCTTGCGACGACCAATACCTTCATAATATTGTAATGCCATTTACATTCGCTCCTTTTATGCCACGGGTTTCGGGTTTTGGGCTTCGTGCGGATGCTCCGCTTCGGCATATACACGCAGGTTCGTCAAAAGTTTGCGTCCCAGCTTGTTATGCGGCAGCATGCCCCAAACCGCTTTTTCTATCACACGTTCCGGATGGGTTTCCATCATTCTTGCCAGAGAAGTTTCCTTGATTCCACCCGGATAACCGCTGTGATGAAAATACTTCTTATTGACAAGACGCTTTTCGGTGAAATTTAATTTGCTGGCATTAATGACCACCACATGATCGCCGAGTTCAACCCCGGGGGTAAAAACCGGTTTGTGCTTGCCTAATAAATAAGCAGCGATCTGTGTCGCCAATCTACCTAAACTTTGTCCTTCGGCATCCACCAGAAGCCAATCGATTTCTGGCATTTCGCTGCCTTTGGGGTAATAAGTTTTCTGAACCATTACCTACCTCACTCAATTTAATCCAATCATAATTTCTGTTGTTAACAATCTACTGACTTTCGATGCTCTCATTCCGCGGCGATTCATAATCGACATTGACCAGACACAATCCTTTGGCAGGAGCCAGACCGCCCGGCAGAGCAACCCGCAGGTCGATCCCTTGCTGAAAATTCTCCCAACCAAGCCGTTGTCTTGCCACGTTCACCTGTAAAAACACTACCCGCCTCACCATATGATATAGATAGGCATTGGCTGTAATCGTGAATTCATAGGCATTGTCCGTCGGCCTCTTCCATTCAGCACCATAGATGGTCCGCATGGTCGAACCGCCTTTTTTGGGCGGTGACCCAAACGCGGCGCAATCGTAAGTGCCGATCAGGTGTTTGGCAGCCTGGTGCAAAAGTGATTCATCCAACTCACTGTCCAATCGCCAGACATACCGATCTCTCAACGGGTGTGGGAAATGATCGATCACGATCTGGTACTGGTAGGTGCGCCGATGAGCGTGGAAACGCGGGTGAAAATCAGCCGAAACCGCCTTCACCTCTCGCACCGCCACATCTTGCGGCAGACGCGCGTTCAAAGCCTGCGCCAACGCTTGCACTGAATGGCGCCAGGCCAGATCTACCGCGATCACCTGTCCGCTGGCATGCACACCGGTATCGGTCCTGCCAGCGCTCAGTATGGATTCGCCCCCCCACCCGAGGGTGCGCAGGGCATCTTCCACCACCAGCTGCACTGTGCGGTTTTTCATCCCCTGGCGTTGAAAGCCAAGGAAGTCTGTCCCATCATAAGCCAGTATAATTTGGTAACGTTCCATCGTTGTCCGGTTCAATCACCGGAGCGGAATAGTTTCTGCTGAAAGCAGACTTTATTCCTCAACCAACTCCAATAAGACCATTTCAGCCGCATCACCCTGACGAGGGCCCAGCTTAAACATGCGTGTATAACCGCCGTTCCGCTCTTTATAACGCGGTGAAATGTCATCAAACAATTTTTTCACAATTTCCGGATGACCGCCCAATTTCTTAGCAGCCAGACGACGCGCATTGACTTTATCAACATCGCTGCCATCCATGCTATTGCGTGCAAGGGTGATCAGCTTCTCAGCTTCACCGCGGATTGCTTCCGCTTTGGCACGGGTGGTCTTAATCCGTTCATGCTCGTATAGTTGCGCGATCAACGTGCGCCGCAGCATTTTTCGGTTATCGCTGCTCCTATTTAATTTTTTTCCGGCAACCTGGTGTCGCATTGTAATTACTCCGTATCGTCATCATCGTCGGAAGGCAGATATCCTTTTTCCTGCATCTTGCCTACCAATTCGTCTAAACTCTTCTCGCCAAAGTTGCGAATCGACATCACCGCATCTTCGCCTTTTTCCAACAGATCCAGTACATCACCTACTGTGGTGATGCCAGTACGCTTCAAAGAGTTGAATACGCGCACAGAAAGATCAAGATTCTCGATGGGTGTCTCCACCGCTTCAGATGAGAGTGAAGAAACACTCTCTTCCACCTCCATCGGCATCATCAAGGTCTCTTCACTGATCCCTGAAATGTAGCGTAAATGCTCGATAATGATCTGTGAAGCAGTACTCAGTGCCGCTTCTGGCGCAATGGTGCCATCGGTCCAAATTTCAAGGACCAGGCGATCATAATTGGTATCGTGACCAACGCGGGCTGAGCTGACCGACCAATTGACACGTTTCACCGGGCTGAAAATGGCATCTACCGGCAAATCACCGATGGGTAAACGCCCGTTGCGTTCATTGGCGGGTGAATATCCGCGGCCGGCTTCCACCGTAAACTCGATCTCAATATCGGTCGGTTGATCCACCGTGAACAAATACAGATCCGGATTCTGCAGGTCAACTTCGGGAGGAAATTGAATATCAGCCGCCGTCACTTCTCCTTCACCATGCACCTCAAGATGCATGTGGGCAATCGCAACATCATGCAGTTTAATGCGCAGTTTCTTCACCTGCAGCATCACCTGGATAACATCTTCACGCACACCGGGGATATCACTGAACTCATGCAAAACATCACTGACACGCATGGCAGTCACTGCCGCACCATCTAAGGAGGAAAGGAGGACCCGACGCAGAGTATTCCCCAACGTGGTACCATAGCCCTTTTCAAGCGGACTGATGATAAATTTGCCATAATTACGGGCTTCCGCCTCGCGCTCAACTTTTGGTGTCACCATATTACTTAAAGCTGTCACGGTTTTTCCCTTCCTTTGCCATCTATCGCTTAGCGTGAATAGTACTCAACAACCAGCTGTTCGTTGAGGTTTCCGTCAATCTCTGACCGTTCTGGCAATCGCAGCATTCTGCCGCTGAATTTATCCAGATCACGTTCCAGCCAGGGAGCGCAGGTGCGCTGTGCAGCTTCTTCAACGAATGTTTTGAAGTACTCTGTTTTGCGTGACTCTTCACGCACCACAATCACATCATTGGGGGTCATC
Organism: Chloroflexota bacterium; assembly: GCA_011053085.1. Classification (GTDB taxonomy): domain Bacteria; phylum Chloroflexota; class Anaerolineae; order Anaerolineales; family Anaerolineaceae; genus SpSt-1165. Next base: position 865 of record DSBE01000379.1, on the reverse strand, counting down.
AACATCGAAGGGACATCCGTGCGGCGGCCGTTTACCATGAAATGGCCGTGCGTCACCAGTTGCCGTGCGGCGTTGCGGTTCGGCGCAAAACCCAACCGATAGACCACATTGTCAAAACGTGACTCCAGTGTTTGCAGCAGGTTCAAGCCGGTCAGGCCGGTACGTTTGCGCGCCACATCAAAATAGCGGCGGAATTGTTTTTCCAACACACCATACACACGGCGCACTTTCTGCTTTGCGCGCAGCTGCCGTGAATAGTCTGATTCACGCCCACGACGCATCATTTTTCCATGTTCACCGGGGGGATAAGCGCGGCGTTCCATCGCACATTTTGCAGTGTAGCAGCGTTCGCCCTTCAAAAATAATTTTTCGCCTTCTCGCCGGCACAACTTGCATGCCGGACCAGTATATCTCGCCATATTACTTATTACCTCTTTATTACTAAATACGTCGTTTTTTGGGAGGGCGGCAGCCGTTGTGCGGAACAGGTGTTACATCCGCAATAGCGCGCACTTTGATTCCCAAACCTTGGATCGCACGAATGGCGGCTTCTCGGCCAGGACCAGGTCCTTTCACGATCACATCCACTTCCTGAATGCCCATTTGCATGGCATCTTTCATCGTCTGCTCAGCAGCCAGGCGGGCGGCAAAAGGCGTGCTTTTGCGTGAACCTTTGAAACCAGCTGAACCAGCGCTGCCCCAACACACCGTATTCCCCTGAAAATCAGTCACGGTAATAATGGTGTTGTTGAACGAGGCATACACATGCACCTGTGCAGATGACAGTGATCGTTTTACTTTTCGTGCAGAACCGCGACGTGCGGAACGTACATTTTGAGCCATAATACCTCTTTATTTCTTACTC
>DSBE01000229.1 GCA_011053085.1 Chloroflexota bacterium | reverse complement strand
CTTAATTTCAATTCTTGCTAAAAGGTCCTGATGAATTTACAGAAAATAGGTTGCATAATCTGAGATTCAAAAAAGGTGATACAATTTGTTCGAAAAAAATATATAAAATATGAGGTAATTCAATGGAATCAGAAAAAATGGTTGTGGGACAGGACAAGGTAGTGCATCTTGATTATGTGTTGACTGTAGAGGGTGAGATCGCTGACAGCACGGCTGGACGCGAACCGCTGCCTTATCTGCACGGACACAATAACTTAATAAAGGGGTTGGAAGTTCAATTGGAAGGTATGCAGGTCGGCGAAGGAAAAACTGTGACCGTTGACCCCGAAAATGCCTACGGTGTATTGGACGATTCAGCCTTTATGGATATGGAAAAAAACAAATTCCCCGAGAATTTTGAATTCAATATCGGGCGGCCCTTACGCCTCAATACAGGTGATGGACGTATTATGAGCGCGACGATCAGTGAAGTGAAAGATGATGTGGTTGTGTTGGATTTCAACCATCCCCTGGCAGGAAAATCATTGACTTTTGAAGTATCGATCTCGGATATTCGAGAGGCGACCGAAATCGAACTGTCAGTCGGCCGTGTCGACATGGGTGGATGCGCCAGTTGCAGTGGCAGTTGCGATAGCTGCGGATAACTGAATAAGTAAACGAAAACTGGCGGATGCTATGATGGTATCCGCCAGTTTTTTTTATTTTGTGGCGCAGGCAATGCAGGGATCGAAAGCGCGTACAACGCGGCCGACAGCTTTCTCCAGTTCTAAATTGATCTGTCCGCTCTTGATATAACGGTTGGCGGCCACTGTCAGGGCACGTTCAATGGCCAGCATGTTGTGCACAGTGGGGATAACGAATTCGGCTTCGGTGATCTTACCATCGAGCACATTGTAACGATGGATGAGCGGTCCGCGCGGTGCTTCGACCAACCCATAACCTTCACCGTCGCTGGGGGTATAGGCAACACTGGTGATATCGTTGTTCAACGGTTCACTGAGAATTTCGATGGCGCGTTCGATGGCGTAGATCAACTCGATGCCGCGGCACAGGTCGAACAGCAAAATGGGGTGGGTGGGAAGGCCAAATGCACGTTCGAGACGACTCATATAGCTATCGGCAATGGGGGTGCCCATGGTTTCGGTCATGTTGATGCGTGCGAGGCTGTTGGCGCGCATGATGTTGCCTTTGTAACTGGTCTGACCGGCGTAACTATACTCATTCTCTGTAAACACCAGATAATTACGAAATTCACTGGCGGTGAAAGTTTCAATTTCTACGCCATCCGGCGATAGGATGCGGATGCGCGAGGAATCAAAGCTGGGCTTCGTGGGTGTGGTTGAGGTCAGGTAAAAGGTCGGTTCATCATCACCCCAGGTGCCGATGCGGTCTTTCAGGCTGATGGAGAGCTGCCAGTAATGGTTGAAGAGAATGCGCACTACGGGAATGATGGTGTTGAGCTCTTTTTTCATTAATTCTGCTTTTTCGGGGGTGATGCCGCTGGAAACACCGCCAATGATGGTTTTAATGGGGTGGATGAACTGTCCGCCTGCCAGTGATATGATGTCAGTGCCGGCTTTGCGGATACGCAAAGAACAACGGGCGATATTGTCGCACACCCCTTTGACGGAGATATTGCTGGTTTCTAATGAATGAAAAATGGAGGGAACATCCAGCCGGTCCGGCATGGTAAAGATGAAAAGCGAGGTTGCCTGGTTCTGGATTAATTGTCCCAGCAACAACAATTCCCGGATCTTCTTGGCGAGGGGCGGCGGTTCGACGCCAAAAATATCTTCGAGTGCTTTGACTGATGCGACGTGGTGGGCGGTTGAACAGACACCGCAGATGCGGGGGGTGATCACAGGCATTTGCTCGGCAGGCGTGCCTTTGACAAAGTGGCTGAATCCACGCATTTCGGTGGCTTCGAAGTGTGAGGATAAGACTTTACCATCCTCTACCTCGATGACTACCTGGGCGTGGCCTTCAATTCTGCTGATAGGAAAAGTTAATTGGGTCATCAGACGATTTTTTCCTTTGGCCTGGGCTTTTTATTGACATGGTCATAGTCGGCAAATTGAAACAAGAATAATGACAACTGGGGTGAGCGTAAAATGGCCTGGATTTCTTCTGTGGGCACATCGGTCATTTTTTCGAATACTTTGCCTATGCTGTCAAACCAATCCTGCGCGTTTTTGTCGATAAAGGCGTCAGAGGGGCCGCGGCATCCCACACAGGGATGGCCGGGCTTGGTGCAGAGGGCGTTACAGCCGGCGCGGGTGGAAGTGCCGACGCAGGGATAGCCCTGGTTGATGAGGCAGATGTCAGGATCGGGTGAACCGCGCTGTGAATAGAAGAAGTGATCGGGTTTCATGTCTTTGAGCTTCTTGCGGCCGCACTCCTGGCAGACATTGCGTTTGGGTACGTAGTCTGGGTCTGGCACCAGCAGCTGCATGAAGAGTTCTGGCGTTGGCGGGCAGCCTGAAAGATAGCGATCGACTTCAACATAGTCATCGATGGGGTGACATTTGGGCAGCATACGCGGAAGATGGAAGCGTTCCGCTTCTGAAAGGAACATTTGACGGACATCGTCACGGTTGCCAAGGTTGGTAATGCCGCCTGAGATGGCACAGGTGCCGACTGCGACTATTTCTTTGGCTGAGTTGACTGCGCGCAGTAATTTGTACAGGTCTTCAGATGTTTGTACACCACCGCTGACCAGCAAGACATCCACGCTGGGAACATTCGAAGCTGAGATCACCAATGGCATGTACACAAGTTCAAAATTGTACAGCCACTCTGTTGAATTCAACAGAGAGACTTCACAGCCAGCACAACCTGATAATTGTAAAACCGCAAATTTTGGCAGTTGTCGGGCCACTCTTCACCTCAATCTAATTGATTGTCCTATGTATTATATCGCAGGGTTTCTGTTGATGGTAACTTTTTGGTTGCCTGAGTACGATTAAGTGCTTTCAGTCTACCGTAACGGTTGGATCGTTGGGAGAGGCCTGATCAGGCAGATTGACAATAGCGCCTTTGGGAGCAGGCACAGGCAGGCCTTGCAGAATGGGGTCATCGGTCTGTAACATCCATTGATGCAGCCGGTCTCGCAATTCTGCCAGTACCGCTTGCATAGAGGGATCATTTGCGAGATTATGGGCCTCATTGGGGTCTAACATCAGATCAAACAACTGCTCTTGGGCGATATCGAGTTCACCCCAGCCGGCTGCCAGCAACACATCCTTTGAATAACTATCATCACAGTTGGGCAGAACCCGAGCGGTGCGATCGCCAAAGCGTTGGATGTACTTATACCGCAAGGTGCGGATAGCACGCTGCGGCTCGTAGGCAGCATGGTAGGTCACTTCGGCGAATATGGCATCATGGATTGCTGATTGCTGTCCGCTGATTAAGGGCGTTAAAGAGGTTCCCTGAAGCCAGGATGGCGGTTCAGTTTGCAGTAATTCGCAGATGGTTGGAAAGATGTCGATGTGCGACACCATGCCGTCAACAACCTTGCCTCCGCTGAAACCGCCCGGTCCGCGCATGATCAACAGCACGCCGATGCCATGATCGGTGAGGATGCACTTCATACTGGGGAAGGCAATACCATGATCGGTGGTGAGGATGACGAGGGTATTTTCCGCCAAACCATAGGTGCCCAGCATGCAAAGTAGTTCGCCGACAGCGTCGTCAAAAACACGGGCTGAGGCTTTGAATTCTGCCATGTCACGGCGGGTCTGGGGGGTGTCGGGCAGCGGGGCAGGCGGCAGGCAATAGCGTTCATCCTCAAGCGCTGTCGGCTGGCGGAATTCGCGGTGGGTTTCTTCAAACCCGACCGAGAGGAAGAATGGCTGCGTTTGAGCTGTACTTTTTTCCTTCAGGTAGTTTTCTACGAAGGGAAGCTGGTAATAAGCAGAGAACTCTTTGTTCACTGGACAAAGAATTTCGTCGTATCCAATGGTTTCGGCCTTTTTTGCTACGTGCTGCATGCCTGCCAGCGCTGTAGCGTACCCTTGTTTTTTCAGATAATTGGCAAGATGTTGATTATAGTCGTTCAGCGAAAATCCGCGGTGGGCTAATCCCAGCATACCGGAGGAATGGGCAGATTGCCCGGTTAACAGGGCGGCGCGGCTGGGTGAACAGGTGGGCGCAGCGCAAAAGGCTTTGCGAAAGAGGACGCCTTCCTCCGCCAGTTTCTGCATGTGCGGTGTGGGGATGTTGTGGCCGTAGGGCTGGATGTAGCGGCCGGTATCATGCGAGTGTATGTACAGGACATTGGGTTTCATGGGCGATTTCCTTCGAGAATGTGTCGATAACAACCAAGTGTTGCTTTGTCATTAACCATAAGTGTAGTACATTTTTAGAGATTTCGTTGAACCTGGTTGTGGGTGATGAAGTAAAAGATTGATGATAACTGGCGCTCATCAATCAAACCGGTTTCGGGTAAAATAGGAATAGTTGTGATTGCTGAGGTTAGAGAAAAGGAGCATGACAATGATAAAAGACATACTCAAAGATGCTGAAGGTCGTATGCATGGCGCTGTCGAAGCCCTGCGTGATAATCTGAAACTGGTTCGCACTGGCCGGGCGACGCCTTCGCTGGTAGAAGGCATCGAAGTTGATTACTACGGCATGCCAACCAGAATGAACCAGCTGGCTACATTGAGTGTTCCTGAACCACGTCAAATTATGATCCGACCGTTTGATGCAGGCTCGGTCAATGACATCATCAAAGCCATTCAAAAATCGGATCTGGGGGTTAATCCGGTCTCTGACGGCAAAGTTATCCGCTTGAATTTGCCAGCGTTGACGGAAGAACGCCGCCGCGAACTGGTCAAATTGGTGGGCAAACGAGTGGAAGAAGGGCGTGTAGCCATACGCAATGTACGCCGTGACTGCATCAAAGACCTGAAAGAATTCGAAAAAGAGAAATTGATCTCCGAAGATGACTTGAAATGGGGCGAAGAAGAACTGCAAGAAATCACAGATAAATACTCCGATTTGCTGCAGGAAGTCGGTGACGAAAAAGAAAAAGAGATCATGGAAGTCTGAGCGGTATGCCTGACAAAGAACTGCCACCACTTGACCCTCAACGCCTGCCTGTGCATGTTGCCATGATCATGGATGGCAACGGACGATGGGCGAAGCAGCAAGGAAGACCACGCATTTTCGGTCATCGCGCCGGCACGGAGAACCTGCGTACGATCATTCGCGCCTGTGTCGAATTCGGGGTGCGCTATCTAACGGTGTATGCATTCTCGACCGAGAATTGGAACCGGCCAGAAGACGAAGTCAAAGGATTGATGAATATTCTGGCGGATGCGTTAGAAAGGGAATTGCCTGAATTGCACCGTCAGGGCGTCAGGCTGCGGCATATCGGCAGGTTGGAACGGCTGCCGAAACCGATCATGGAGAAGGTGATTCAGGCGATGGATATGACGAAGAACAATCAGGTGCTGGATATTTG
>DSBE01000129.1 GCA_011053085.1 Chloroflexota bacterium | reverse complement strand
TGTTATTGGAAGATTTTTGATGAATTAGAGGCGCTGCGCCTGGCGGTGCATGTGGAGCGCTCACAAGACGGAAGTCAGTGTCAGGTCTACCTGGCTGGATTTGACGTGGAGCCTGACCAGAATTCGCCGACTGATCGTTTGATCCGTCAGAACGCGCTCTTGTTCGATGTCAGCCAGGCGATCCTGACGGAAACATCGCTGTCGAAATTCCTGGTGCGTACCAGTAAAATGATGCAGGACCATTTTCAGGCGTACATGGTCATCATTGCGCTGGTGGATGTGCCCAGGCGCGAAATCACACATGCCATCTTGAATGGCAATGAGCTTGACCGCAGCGAAATATCGCAGGAACTGCCGGACGAGGTTTTCTGGCAGGGCTTGAGCGGTTGGGCGATTCGCACCGGCGAGACCGTCTACTCACCCAAGAACATGCCTGACTTCCGCGAGACATCGCTTTCGAGCAAACGCCGTGAAATCCTTGAGATCGGTTCGGTGGTGGTGGTCCCGATCATTTCGCACCCGAATGTGCAGGGCACCCTGACCGTGATGCATTCCAATGACCAGGAAAATATGAACAAGCACGACATTCATATTGCCACAACTATCGCCAACCAGATCGCCATCGGCTTACAGCATTTTGAGCTGCAGGAGCGCACCATGCGCATGGTAAATACTGACCTAACCACCAATCTGCACAACCGCCAGTACTTCATGCATCTGCTGGAAAATGAATTCCAGGCGGTACGTTCAGGTGGCTTTCCCATCGGCATATTCATCGTTGATATCGATCACTTTACCAAACTGGTTGAAAAACACGGCGAGGGCGTGGCAGCTGATGTGCTGACACAGATGGGTGACCGCTTGCGCGAAAGCATGCAAAACCGCATGGGGCAACTGGGAAGGCTTGATACTGATATCTTCTGTGTCATGTGTAAGATCTATGACCACGAAGCGCTGCGCGAGATCGCCGAAGAGACGCGCCTGGCGATCAGCCAACGACCTTTCCATAGCGGACCGTTGGTGTTGAAAGTCGCCGTCAGCATCGGCATTTGCCACATCAAGGATCTGGGCAGCAAGGTTTCACTGCGTGAATGTATGGCAACTGCCAATCAGATGCTGATGATGGCGAAAAACAATGGGCGCAACCAGGTCTACCCGCCGGCAAATTCCTGACAGGTTACATGATGCCGGCGCCGGTCAGCGGCAGCCTCACGATGAATTCGGTGCCTTTGCCCGGTGCAGTATTGACCTTGATCGTGCCGTTATGATTGCGCACAATCCAATAAGCGATGGAAAGGCCCAGCCCAAAGCCGGAGATTTGCGATGCCTGGCGCGCGCGTGATTTTTCTCCGCGATAGAAACGTTCGAACAGGTAAGGCAGGTCTTCTTCGGGGATGCCGGGGCCGCTGTCTTTGATGGTGATGATGACGGAAGATTCATCTTTCCTCAGCGCCAGGTAAATATCACCGCCATCGGGGGTATAGTTAATGGCGTTGCTGATCAGGTTCAGCAGCACTTGTTTGAGTTGGTCGCGGTTGCCTGCCACAACCACGAGATCGATTTCCTCGATTTGCATGCGCTGGTCACGGTATTCAGAGATCAACACCAGTTCCTGATAGACTTCCAGCAGCAGGTCTGCCATGTTGACAGGGGTCTTTTTGATCTCGACGCGCCCGGTTTCGACCTGTTCCAGCAGCAACAGGCTGGTGACCATGCGGGTCAGGCGGTCGGTCTGGGTATCGATGGTATTCAGGCTTTCTTCGTCAAATTCACCAAAGCGGCGCATCAGGTCTACATTGCCTTTGATGATGGTCATGGGGGTGCGCAGTTCGTGACTGACATCAGCCAGGAAGCGGCGCTGCGAGATCAGGATGTTTTCGAGGCGTGACATGGTGTGGTTGAAGGCAATCGCCAATTCGCCGATCTCATCCCCTCGGGGCCCGGTATCTTCGATGCGCAGCGAGGGGTCATCGGCGTCGTTGATGCGTTTGACGGTATCGGTGATGTTGATGATACGGCGGATCTCGCGGCTAACCACCAGATAAATGAGCGATGAGGCGATTAACACCGCGAAGATGGTGAACAGCACCATCTCTCTGATGAGAGAGTTTTCGGTCAGTGAAAACACGGTGAGGTCATAGCCGATCTGCAAAGTGCCGTTATGGGATTCGTCGTTATAGATGGGGCGGCTGAGCACGCGGAAGCGGCCGTTGTAGGTGGTGGAAAATAGAGTGTCTTGCGCGTTCAACCCATCAGGAGCAAGCGGCTGTAAACCAATGACCATCTGGTTCTGGTAGATCAGGCGGTTGTCCTTATTCCAAACCTGGATGATGAGTTTGTCTTTGGTCTGGCGGTGTATGTCGCTGGGCAGAGGTTGTATCTTGAGATACCCCATCTTGTCCTCATAGACATAACCGCTGAGGTGAATGGTCTCTAACATCAGCAATTCGTCCAGTTGGGCGAAGATGATGTTGGAATAGAGGAAGTACATCACACCGCCAAACACCGCCAGAAAGATAATTCCCAGCAGGGTGAAGGTAGCAGCGAGGCGGTAGCGGATTGACATGCTACTATTATATAGTTAAAGGGGAAGACATATCAGGGATTTTCGCGAAATACGTACCCGGTGCCGCGGATGGTGTGGATCAGACGGCTTTCCCCTTTGTCTTCCAGTTTTTGGCGCAGATAGCGGATATATACGTCCAACACATTGCTTTCACCGCCAAAGTCATAGCCCCACACACGGTCAAAGATCATCCCACGTGATAGGATCTGGCGTGGGTTGCGCATGAAAAGCTCCAGCAGTTCATATTCTTTGGTGGTCAGGTTGATCTCGCGACCGGCACGTTCGGCTCGGCGGGTGGTGGTATCGAGGGTCAGGTCACCGAACTTCAACACGGTGCTGCGTTCTGATTGTGAGCGGCGCAGCAGGGAACGAATGCGTGCCAGCAGTTCATCCAACTCGAAGGGTTTGACCATGTAATCATCGGCGCCGCTGTCGAGGCCTTCCACACGGTCATCAAGTCCGCCGCGCGCAGTGAGCATCAGGATGGGCACCGCAGAATCTTCACGGATTTTTTCGGTCACTTCGAGGCCATCCATACCCGGCAGCATCAGGTCAAGCACGATCAGGGATGGGTTTTTGCTGTGTGCCAGTTCAAGACCCTGTTCGCCGTTGTAGGCAAGATCGACTTCATAGCCTTCGTAAACCAATGAGCGCTCCAATACACGCACAATGGCTTTGTCGTCTTCAATGATTAAAATTCTTTCTTTCATTTTACAGCCTCCATAACTACGTTTGCAGCCTTCCCTGTTCCGAAGGTGATCCTTGATATGCTACAATTGTGAGTGACTTATTGTGACTTTTTTTCAGCACAAGTGCTGGCTGTAGGAATGGTAAGTCGCTTCTCATGTATATTAATAAGTATCATTATACTAACATAAATTGTATGAATTTTGTTATGATTGTAATGTCTGAATATTAATAATGTGCAAGAAAGGGCGAATGACTGAGATGGAACAGTATGATCTGATTGTGATTGGCGCCGGTCCCGGCGGTTATGTGAGTGCCATCCGTGCCTCGCAGCATGGTTTGAAGACCGCTATTGTAGAAAAACAATGGCTGGGCGGGGTTTGCTTGAATGTCGGCTGTATTCCTTCGAAAGCATTGTTGAAAAATGCCGCGCTGGCTGACACATTGAGCAACCATGCCAAAGAATTTGGCATCGAGTATCAAGGTTTACACCTGGATTACGCCGCTGCCGTCAAGCGCAGCCGCAAGGTGTCTGACCGGTTGGTGAAGGGCGTCAATTTCCTGATGAAAAAGAACAAGATCGACGTATTCATGGGCAGCGGCTCCTTCCAATCGTCGCACACCCTCAAGGTAGTTGATGACGAGGGCGAAGAACATCTGCTGGAGGGCAAACATTTTATCATTGCTACCGGAGCGCATTCGCTGGTGCTGCCGTGGATGGGGGTGGATGGCGAGAAAGTGGTCACCTATACCGAAGCGATCCTTTCAGAGAAACGGCCAGCTTCTGCCATCATCATTGGCGGTGGGGCGATCGGCTGCGAATTTGCCACGGTGTGGCACAGTTATGGCAGTGAGGTGACCATTGTTGAGATGCTGCCAACGATCCTGCCGACCGAGGATGAAGAGGTGTCGGCTGAATTGAGCAAACAATTTAAACGGTCGGGCATCACCGTCAAAGCCGGTCATAAGGTGGAGAAGATCGAGAAAACTGACAGCGGTGTGGCGGTCACAATCAGCACTGACGAAGGGCAGGAAGTGCTGGAGGCTGAGCAAGCGCTGGTGGCGATCGGTTTCCGCCCCAACACCGAAGGTGTCGGGCTGGAACAGGCGGGCGTAGAATTAAATGAACGCGGCTTTATCGCCGTTAACGACCATATGCAAACCAGTGTCGATCACATTTATGCCATCGGCGATGTGACCGGCAAACTGATGTTGGCGCATGCCGCCAGCGCGATGGGCATTCTGGCAGCGGATGCGATTGCCGGCAAGCCTGTGCGGCCGATCAACTTCCGCAATATCCCGCGCGCAACCTACTGTCATCCACAGGTGGCATCCTTTGGCATGAACGAGAAGGAAGCGCAGGAAGCCGGCTACGATCTCAAGGTCGGGCGCTTCAACTTCATGGCGAATGGCAAGGCCTTAGGGTTGGGTGAAGGCGTTGGCTTTGTCAAAGTGATTGTGGATGAACAACTGGGTGAGATCCTGGGCGCCGCCATGATCGGGCCAGATGTCTCCGAATTGCTGCCTGAGCTGGTGCTGGCCAATGCGACCGAGTTGACAATTGAGGAACTTGCCAACTCCGTTCACGCCCACCCGACGCTGAGCGAGGCGGTGATGGAAGCGGCGCATGATGCGCTGGGGCACGGTATTCACGGCTAATTGCCGGTTCCACCCGGAAAAAAGGGTAGTTCGACAGTGTAATTTGATACGGAGTTTATGTTTGTAAACTCCGTGTCTTTGTCTTCCCGCCAACAGCGGAGGGATCGAAACTGCCAGGCACGCTCAGTCCGTGAGGGATATGAGCATGACCAAGTTTCGATTTCTCCGCTCCTTGCGGTCGGTCGAAAAGACAGAACCACGGATGCTGTCCGCCGAGTTTGGAATTACATGAACATGTTTGTCTTCCCGACCGAGTGAAACGAGTGGAGGGATCGAAACTGCCAGGCACGCTCAATCCGCGAGGGATATGAGCATGACCAAGTTTCGATTTCTCCGCTCTCTGTGGTCGGTCGAAAGGACAGAACCGCGGACGCTGTCTGCCGAGTTTGGAATGACGTGAACATGTTTGTCTTCCCGACCGAGTGAAACGAGTGGAGGGATCGAAACTGCCAGGCACGCTCAGTCCGTGAGGGATATGAGCATGACCAAGCTTTTCGATTTCTCCGCTCCTTGCGGTCGGTCGAAAAGACAGAACCACGGATGCTGTCCGCCGAGTTTGGAATTACATGAACATGTTTGTCTTCCCGACCGAGTGAAACGAGTGGAG
>DSBE01000410.1 GCA_011053085.1 Chloroflexota bacterium | reverse complement strand
GGCTCTTCCACACCGCAAGAGATCATACCGATAGAACCGGTGCAGGGCGACCCGTTGACGCCGGAGGAGATCGAGATTCTGCTGGCGCGCCTGCCGGAACTGGAAATGGGGGTGGACGACCAGCAAGAATTCTTCATTCCACCCGACCTGCTGCCGCCGCCGCGACCCGGTGAAACCATTGATTTGGTGTTCCCGCCAGATGATGACACGACCGCACCTGATGAAGTGGTCAGCGGACCGCTGGAGGTGCTGCGCTATTCACCTGAGGGTGAGATCTCCGTAGCGCCTTTTATTGCGATTACTTTTAACCAACCGATGGTGCCGTTAGCGACCCTGCAGCAACTGCGGGAGCAGGAGGTACCGGTGCAGGTGACACCCTCTTTGCCAGGATCATGGCGCTGGGTGGGTACCAAAACATTGGCGTTCTACTATGATTCTGATTTGATTGACCGCCTGCCCAAGGCAACCGAGTACACGGTGGTTGTCCCGGCGGGGACGCAGTCAGCCAGCGGTGGCGAATTGGCGCAGGAAGTGCGCTGGACTTTCACCACACTGGCGCCTGTGCTGGTGAATTCATATCCGTATTCACACGAACCGCAAGGCCTGGAGCCGGTGTTCTTCGCGTTGTTTGATCAGCGCATTGACCCGGCAGCCGTACTGCCTTTCATCAATGCCAGCGCGGATGACCGCGGCTTCAGCATTCGTCTGGCGACGGACGAAGAAATCGCTGCTGAAGAAGGCGTGGCTTCTCTGGCGGAATCAGCGCCGGAAGGACGCTGGATCGCCTTCAAGGCTGCTTATGCTTTACCCAAAGATTCACTGATCCAGGTGGAATTCCAATCTGGCATGCCTTCCGCAGAAGGAGAGCTGACCACGCAGGTTGACCAGGCGTATTCTTTCCGGACCTATGCGCCTTTGAAAGTGCTGGATTATGGCTGTTCGTGGTGGGGGCGTGACTGTTACCCCTTGCAACCGTTCTTCATCGAGTTTAACAACCCGCTGGATGCCGAAGCTTATCAAGAAAGCATGATCAGCATTGACCCACCAATCGCCGGTGCGGTGGTGAATGTGGTCGGCAATACCATCACCATCCGGGGAGCGACGGTTGCCAGCACCAATTATTATGTAACCATAGATGAAAGCCTGCCGGATGTGTTCGGGCAGACGCTGGGGCGCGATGAAAAATTCACCTTTGAGGTGGGCAAAGCGGAAGCCCTGTTAATCGGGCCTGATTCTGGTCTGGTAACCGTTGATCCTTATGCCCAGACGCCCGGCTTATCGGTGTATTCGATTACTTATCCGAGCCTGGGGGTTGATGTATATGCTGTAGAGACCGGCGATTGGCTGGCGTATAAAGAGTATCTGCGCGATTACAGCAACAATGAGCGTGCCATTACACCTCCTGGAACGAGGGTCATCCAACAGAAAATTGATCTGAGCGGTAAAACAGAGCAATTGGCAGAAACCTTCATCGACCTGAGTGACGTGATGGAAGGTGAATTTGCCCATTTTATTGTGATAGTCAAACCACCCAAGGGCTTCTTTGAGGAGGAGCGCTGGTGGGAGACTGTGCATGCCTGGGTGCAGGTCACCCAAATCGGTGTGGATGCTTTCGTTGACCATAGCGAAATGGTGGTGTGGGCGACGGATTTGAAGGATGGCACGCCCCTGTCAGGTGTCAATCTGGCAGATAGTGGTAGTTCGCTGGGCGAACGGACTGATGCGGAAGGCATCGCGCGCTTTGCCCTTCCCAATGATGGCATTGCGTATTTGGTGGCGACGCTGGGTGATGACAGCGCCATTCTGCCGCGTTCTGCCAATATTTGGTATGACGACAGCTGGGTGCCGCGCCCGCCTGTTGACTCTCTGCGCTGGTTCGTGTTCGATGACCGCGCCATGTATAAACCCGGTGAAGAAGTGCACCTCAAAGGTTGGCTGCGCATCATCGGTGCGGGGCAGGCCGGCGACGTGATGCTGCCGGGCAACCGCCTTAATGCAACGAGCTATGTGGTGACCGACCCGTTGGGCAATGAAATAGTCAGTGGGCAGGCGGAGGTGGACGCCTTTGGCGGATTTGACCTCTCCTTCACCATTCCAGAAAACGCCAACCTGGGTTATGCCTATGTGACCTTGACTGCCAATGGCAATCTGGGGAGTGTGGACCGCCTTTCTTACAACCACGAATTCCAAATCCAGGAATTCCGCCGGCCAGAATTTGAGGTGCAAGCTGGCAATGAAACCAGTGGTCCTTATTACAATGGTGAGTTTGCCATCACGGTGGTGTCTGCCAACTATTATGCTGGCGGACCGCTGCCCAATGCTGAGGTGACCTGGAATGTGAACGCGGAAGAAACCAACTATCAGCCACCCAATTGGCCGGAGTTCTTCTTTGGCGAATGGACGCCCTGGTGGTGGTACGACTGGTACTGGTATGGCGGCAGCGGCAAAGGGCAGACGTGGCAGGTCTTTGAAGGCCGCACGGATGCCAGTGGCGACCATTTCTTGCGGCTGGATTTTGAGGGTGACGGTGTGCAGCGTCCGCAGAGTGTTATCGCTGAAGCCGTGGTGATGGATGTCAATCGCCAGGCATGGTCTGGCAGCACCAGCCTTATGGTGCATCCTGCGGAAACCTATGTGGGCATGCGCAGCGAGCGTTATTTCGTCGAACGCGGCACGCCGATCGAGGTTGATCTGATTGTGACCGACATTGATGGCAATGTGATTAGCGGCCGCCCGGTCACGGTAACTGCCGAACGCATGCAATGGAAATTCGAACGCGGTTCGTGGCGTGAGGTCGGGGCAGATGCGCAGGTGTGTGAAATTGTTTCCGGCGCTGAACCTTCTTCTTGCGAGTTCCAGACGGAACTTGGTGGCAAATACCAGATCACGGCATTGGTCAGCGATGAAGCTGGCCGTGAGAACCACACCCGCCTGACACGGTGGGTGAGCGGCGGCGAGCGCGCGCCTTCGCGCGGTATTGAGCAGGAAACTGTAACTCTGATCCCGGACAAAGAGTTCTACGAGCCCGGCGATGTCGCTGAGATCCTGGTACAATCACCGTTTGGCGCGGGCGAAGGTCTGTTGACGGTCAGTCGTAGTGGTATCCTCTACACCGAACGCTTTACGATGACGGAGGACAGCACCATACTGCGTATCCCGGTGGAAGATGCCTATATTCCCAATTTCGTGATCCAGGTTGACCTGGCAGGTTCAGCCCAGCGGCTGGACGATGAAGGCAACGAGATCGAAGGATTGCCGCCGCGGCCTGCTTTTGCGGTGGGGTCATTGGCATTGAGCGTTCCGCCGTTGAATCGCCAGTTGACGGTCACTGCTGAGGCGGAGGAAAGCCGTGTGGTACCAGGCGCAGAAACCAGCATCGCGATCGAAGTACTGGATGCCAGCGGTGAGCCAGTCGAGAATGCCAGTCTGGCGGTGGTGGTGGTGGATGAAGCCATCCTGTCGCTGACCAATTACCAGTTGTCTGATCCATTAGCAGCGTTCTATTTCACCCGCTATGCCGATGTTAATAGCACTTATGCACGTGCCAGTATCCTGCTGGTGGATCCGATGTCCTTTTCGGCAGAGATCCGCCAGGAATTGATGGCAACGCCAGGCTTCGGCGGTGGTGCAATGGATGAAGCGGTGGAACAGCCAGTGGAGATGGAGGCGATGCCGTCTGCAATGGCTGAAGACTCCATGGCAAAAGAAGCATCTGACGGCGAAGACGCCGCCATCATGCTGCGTACGGACTTCAACCCGCTGGCACTGTTTTCGCCGGATGTGCGCACAGATGAAGATGGCAGGGCGGTGGTGTCGGTCAAAATGCCCGACAATCTAACCCGTTACCGCATCATGGTGGTGGCGGTGGATGAAGGCGGGACTTTATTCGGCAGTGGAGAATCGAACCTGACTGCGCGCTTACCGCTGATGGTACGTCCTTCAGCGCCACGCTTCCTGAACTTTGGCGATGTTTTCGAATTGCCGGTGGTGCTGCAGAACCAGACCGATGAGGATATGACGGTGGAAGTGGTGGCAGCAGCAACCAATCTTGCGTTCACAAAGGACCAGGGTGTGCGTGTGCTGGTGCCCGCCAATGACCGTGTGGAAGTACGCTTCCCGGCGGAAACTGTGCTGGCAGGCACAGCACAGGTGATGATTGCAGCGGTATCCGGCGATTATGGCGACGCGGCGCTTCTTTCCCTGCCGGTCTACACCCCGGCGACCGGCGAAGCTTTCGCCGTGTACGGCGTGGTGGACGATGGCTCGGTGGCGCAGCCCCTGGCAAGGCCGCAAGATGTCTTTGCCCAGTACGGCGGCCTGGAGATTACCACTTCGTCTACTGCCCTGCAGGCGCTGACTGACGCGGTTCTTTATCTGTCGACCTACCCGTTCGACAGTTCAGAGCAGATGGCTTCTCGCATTTTGGGCATTGCTGCCCTGCGGGAGGTGCTGGCAGCTTTTGAGGCTGATGGCCTGCCTTCACCAGAGGAGATGGAAGCTTCCATCACGCGTGATGTCGAACGACTGAGCGCCATGCAGAATTATGACGGCGGTTTTCCCTATTGGCGGCGCAGTAGCGAGAGTATCCCGTTCCATACCGTGCATGTGGCGCATGCCTTACAGCGCGCGCGCGAAATGGGTTATGAGGTGCCGGAAAATACCTGGAACCAGGTCTTGAATTACATCACCTACATCGAAAATTACTATCCCTATTGGTACTCGCAGCAGGCGCGCTGGACGATCAGCGCCTATGCCCTGTATGTGCGCATGCGCATGGGTGACCCGGATGCGCCCAAAGCGGCCGCACTTTTGGAAGACGCCGGTGTGGAAGGCATATCGCTGGATGGGCTGGCGTTCGTGTGGCAGGTGCTGGTGCAGGATGGGGGCTTTGAAAGCGAACTGGAAGCTATCCGCCGGCATGTCAACAATCGCGCGGTGGAGACAGCCGGAGCGGCTAACTTCACCACGGGATACAGCGACGACGATTATGTCCTGCTGCATTCCAACCGCCGCACGGATGCACTGCTGCTAGATGCGCTGATCAATGACAACCCGCAGAGCGACCTGATTCCCAAGGTGGTCAATGGATTGATGGCGCATAGAACGCGCGGACACTGGGGCAACACGCAGGAAAATGTGTTCGTGCTGCTGGCGCTGCACCGCTACTTCCAGACCTACGAGACAGTAGAACCTGACTTCGTGGCGCGCATCTGGCTGGGAGATATCTATGCCGGTTCCAGTGAGTTTGAAGGCTACAGCACCGATTACCAGCGCATCAACATCCCCATGCAATATTTGATGGACAACATGAGTGCAGAAGAACTGCAGGACCTGATTATCCAAAAAGATGGCGACGGCCGACTGTATTACCGGCTGGGGCTGCGCTATGCCCCGACTGATCTGCAACTGCCGCCGGAAGAGATGGGTTTTGTGGTGCAGCGTGTGTATGAAGCGGTGGATGATCCTGACGATGTTCGTTTGGGTCAAGACGGTGTCTGGTATATCAAAGCTGGTGCACGCGTGCGGGTGCGC
>DSBE01000133.1 GCA_011053085.1 Chloroflexota bacterium | reverse complement strand
GGAATATCGGACGGGCAGTTGGCAGGCAACCAGCCAGTTAGAATGGGACATTGTACAGGAGGTTTTTGCGCCGTTTAACTGCCGGGCTTTGCTTGTCAATATGTTAGGCGTGGATGGAAAATATCGTTCTCCATTTAACAGGGTGTTGTATAAAAGGATCATCAGGAAACTTTGGCCATTAATGTTGACAGAACCAGTGAATCCCAGATCACTCAGAGAAAAGGTTTTTGTTGAAAACATGAAAAGAATAAAAGCCAATCGAACGTACATCCTTATCAGAGATACTATGAAGATGGTATTAAGAAAATTGAAATCCTCATAGCTGTACATCGATGGCTTTTTTCAGTATGACAGGCTGTAACGTAATTTTTTAATAATTTTGAAAGTGAGCGTGGTATATAAATTGGGGGGGCTCATTCCAGCGCTTTTTGATAGATAGCCCCCAAGCGTGCTGCAAAGTCGGCCGGATTATGCTCGCACGATCATCTTTGCCGGGCTCGCTGGTCCCGCGTGGTACAATGGAATGGCACCATGTTTTCCAAATCAGGGGACGTTTTCAGGATGTTGACCCAATGACGATCATCAAGCGTGTCAAACAGAAAGTGAACCAGGCAATCGGCTGGCTTCGCCAGAACAGCATTCAGACCTTCTGGTTTAACAGCGAGGTGAACGCCGGCGATCTGGTAACTCCGTTCTTATTGAAAAAATATGGATTTTCGCCTTTGCTGGCATCTCCCGAAGACACCGAGGTGATCGTGTGCGGCAGTTTGCTGCAGCGGTTGGATGTCAACTACCCTGGCTATATTCTCGGTACTGGTTTTCTCCAAGAGGGGCCAGACACCCCCATGCGCCGGGCAAAAGTGCTTGCCTGCCGCGGAGCGCTGACGCGTGATCGAATCCAGGCGCCTGTCAATACCCCGCTTGGTGATCCGGGTTTATTGATGGGAAAGTATTTAACGCAGCGCTCTGCCAAACGCTATCGACGGGGTGTCATCCTGCATTATTCAGACAAGGCAAGGGTGGAATTTTCTGCCTTTCTGCCGCAGCGGTTGGATGATGAAACCTTATTGATTGACATCCAGCAGAACCCGATGGCGGTGATGCGGCTCATTGATCAGTGCGAGGTGCTTCTTTCCTCTTCTTTGCATGGCGTCGTTTTTGCGCATGCGCTTGGAATTCCTGCGGCGTGGCTGGCAACACAGGCGTTATATCGCAGCCGCCAGTATAAATATGCCGATTATTATTCTGCCATCGGCCTGAAACCAGACTGCTGTCTGCTGGAAAACAACCTGTCATTGGTCGCGCTTGCCAACAAGGCATCTGCACCTTCTTCCCAAAAAGTAGCAGCGGTGTGCGATGCACTAGACGCCGGTTTTCGGCAATTGAAGGCTGATATTTTGCGTTAATGGGATCCTTTTCTCAGCAGCCCTAAACGGTCTTCAAGGCCTGTGCGTAGATCTCCCCCAATCGCTGTTTATAGCGTGCCGGGTCATGTTGTTGTTGGATGCGCGCCAGCGCGGCAATGCCTTTGCGGCGCAGGCTGGCGCGGTCGGCAAAGATCTCATGCAGCGCCCGCTCCAGCCCGGCTTCGATAGCGGCGCTGAGTAAGGCACGCTGTTCAGGGGTGGCATACAGGCCCTCGCCCAGGTCATCACGCGGCACCTCGATCAGCCAACCGGCCTGTTCATTGTTCAGCTCTGGCAGGGCACGCACGTTGGTGCTGATCACCGGCGTGCCCTGCGCCTGACATTCCAGCACAGAATAGCCATATGTGTCGGCATAGGTTGGCAGCAGCCCGACATGTGCGCTGCGCATCAATGCCAGCACCTGGTCGTTGGGCAGAGAAGGATGATGGGTGATCCAGTCACGATTGGCAGCGATGGTTTCTTGCGCCCAGGCGACATCTGCTTCAGTTTCGTGGGCGGCGTAGTGATCCATACGCAGCGAACTTACGATGACCAGTTCGATCGGGTAGTGCTGCTGGCGCACGAGGTGCTCGAACACGCGCAGGATCTCGCGTCCGCCTTTGCGGAAAAAGCCCGCCCCCACCAAAATGAAGCGGATAGGCCCGGCGAGATCCAGCCCCTTCTCGTCATAGTCCGCGATCATCTTTTCTTGCGGCGGGTGCAGGACGGTCAATTTTCGTTGGATGGCCTGTGTATCGAACGGCAGGCGCTGCAACAGGTCGAGCTGGATGCTGCGGGTGCACCCGGATAGCGCCACCAGTTGCTTGCAGGCATCACTGCTGAGGGCGTCCAGGGCGCACTGTGCGCGCCGGTCGGGGCGCAGTTCATCCAGGCGCTGGTTATACTGCGCCAGCAGCCCGCTGAGGCGCGGCAGCATGGTTTCAAAATTGCTCACCCAGGGTGTTTTGCCGTAACTGATGCCGTTGAAGAAGTGCAGCAGGTCAACGCCATTCAACCCGAAATCCTGGAACTGGTTGTTGAGGTCAAAGTGCGGGAAGAGCGTCCTGCCGGCGCTGCGGTTGACTTTTTGAACAACGCGGTTAAGGGTGCTGTAGAAATCATGCACCGGAAGGTAGGTCACCCCCGGCACCTGGTGCAGGATGGTGCGGGTGTAGGGATAGTAATCCCAGCGGTAATAGAGCACACCGACTTTCATGGGTAAATCTCCTAAGGCAGGTTTCTTTCGATATATTGTATTATACCTGCTGCTGCCTTATGTTAGTCACCGCTTTCCGCCACCGGCCACTGGAAGCAGAGATTGTAGCCATCCGGGTCATGCAAATACATCTGGCGCATGCCGTAAGCAGCATTGTGCGGCGGGTCCAGCGTCACGCCTTGCTGCCGCAGGTGGCGGTAGGCGCCGTCCACATCGGGGCAGCCGAAGAACAAACACACGTCATCATGCAGGCGGCTGCGGGTTTCGTCGGGCTGGGGCGGGCGCAATTCGCGTTCGTAGATGGTGTTGAGCATTAACTGCACGCCCTGCCATTCGAGCAGCGCCCAATCGAGGTATTCGCCCGACCATTCAGCAGGCTCGACCAGACGGAAACCGAGGATATCACAATAGAACTGCAACGAAACACCGATGTCATAGACCTGCAGCAGCGGCGCCATGCCGGTGATTTCGATTGCCATGGGTAGCTCCTTAGGACTAATGGATACCCAAATGATACCGCATTAATAGATGCCGGGGATCAAGTTTTCGTAATCGTACACGCTGCCATGGTCCATGGCGCACTCGATGATCTGCCGTCCCAGCGGGTCGAGGTCATCGGCGAGGAAATCCGCCAGCACGGTCTGGAAGAAATGATAGAGGATCTCGGCGCCCTGGTCATAGGCTTCGATGCCCACCTCTGGCTGGGTTTCCACCTGGAAGAACCAGCGCGAGATCTGGCGGCCTTCCACCACCATCTGGTGCGGGATCATGCCCAGCAGCGAGCAGCGCGCCTCGCGCAAGTTGGCGGGGTCGTATTTGGCGGTGCCGCGCCGGGCAAGCACTTCACGCACCAGCCATTGCGGCATGAAACCGACATGCCAGGCGCCCACGTTCTGGTTGGGGATCAGGGTGTAGCGGGTGCGCGGCGCGTTGAGGAATTGCTCCAGCAGCAGGTTTGCCTGACGGGTGCGTTTGCCGGTGGCAAATGGCCAGTAGGAACCCACGCCCTCCGAAGCCAGCCCTTTGGTCTCCAGGATGGAGGGGTTGTCGTAGCCGCGCGGGCTTGCCAGCCGCCACAGCCACGCCAGCGCCGGCGGCAGCAGGTGCAGAAAACCGATGATGCCGTAGCTGGGGTTTTCACTGGTGCACAGCGGGGTGCGGATGCCGAACGAACGGAAGTCGATCTCGACAGGTTCATCCACCACATTGCGGATGATGGCGCGCGGGATAGTCACGCGCGGGTTGGGACAGGGCTTGCCGGGGGCGTCCAGCACATGGTCCCAGATCATGGCAAAACCGCCTGGCGCGGCATTGATGTTGAGGAACAACAGCGGTTCCGGCGGGTTGGCGGTCAGACGCTCCAGCAGGAGGTCGGTGCCGTAGCGGGTGATGTGATTGGTGCGCACAAACCAGGCATTTTCAGCGTCAAGGATGGTGATCTTGCCGTTGTTTTGCAGCGAGGGATGGCACATGGCCATATCATCCGCCACCGGGAACAGGTCGCAGGTACGCGGCAATTCGACATGGCGCTGTTCGCCGGTGATGACGTTCTCGCCATACAGCAGCCGGCCGTCATCTTCGCGGTGGGCGTGTTCGAGCATTTCGCTTTTTCCCGCGCCGCTCGCGCCCTCATGCATGATGGTGATTGAGTTCTCGTAAGGGGTGACCACGCGCACCGCCGAACAGTGGTTGGTGACCCAGCCTTCCTGTTCGCCCTGGTGCAGCAGGATGCCATACACGGCTTTTTTCGCCGAAGGGCCGGGGTAGAGGTTGTAGGAAAAGACTTCGTGAAGGTGTTCACGGCGGTTGTGCACCACCACCTGTTTGCCGTCGAGGTCCGTATAGCGGAAGGTAGGCGCGACATAGATAACCGAAGCCGGGGCAAAATCAGCGGGAATCTCTTCCAGAGAGAGGATGCCCTGCAGCAAAGCCAGCCCGAAGGCGAAGAAACCGGCATTGGCGGGTGCTACCACCAGCGCGTCATGCCCCAGCCCGCCGCTGCCGGTGCGGTAGGCATACATGGCAAGCGGCTCTGTTTTCAGCCATTCAAAAGTTCGCTGGCGCAGGTCGGCAAAGGGTTTATCAAACACCTGCTGGAAGGTGGGCTGGTCGGTGGGCAGGTCGTCGCCGATTAACATGGCATCGGGATCGCGCCGGCGCATGTAGGGCGCGGTGTAGTTGACGCATACGCCGTTGCGGGCGCGTACCACCACCGCCTCCACCACCCGGCCATAGCCAGTCAGTTGATAGCTGACCTCAAATTCGTTGCTGGTTGTGCCGCCGCAGGCCAGGTCTACCAACTCGGCAGTGGAGCCTGCCAGGGTAACATTGCCGTTGGCAGCCAGAATCTCGGCCAGTTCAGCGGGAGGGTTGAAAATTTTCCAGTCAGTTACCATTCATTCACCTATCATCTCATTGTATAAATGCCCGGTGAGGGCATCCGTTGTTACCATTATTCTTCAAAAAGTTGCGCTTTGCCGGATGGCATCGCTTCAATTAATGATACCACTGCTCTCCCGCTTGCTCAAAACAAGCAATTTCCATGCCGCGCATCATTCAAAGAACTGGTAATGTACCGCCACCGGCACCTGGAAGGGCGTGACCATTTCTTCGATCAGGGCAGTCGTCAATGCGCGCGGGCGCTCGATCGCCAGTCCCAACGCACGCGCCCACACCCCGTGCGCACACAGGCCCATCAGGCGGCTGATGCCGAACAGTACGGTGTAAAACTCCCCCTGGGTGATGCCGAAGTGGTGCTGCAAGGTGCCGCTGATGGCGTCAATGTTGGGGTAGGGGTTCTTAACTTTGCCGGTGGCGCCCAGTACACGCGGGACCACGCGGTAGACCTGCTTTGCCAGCTGGAAAATGGGGTCATCGGGCAGGTATTCTTCGGCAAAATTCACCTGAGCGATAAAACGCGGGTCGGTGTGGCGCAGCACGCCATGCCCGTACCCGGGGATGACCT